>JAEMSB010000859.1 GCA_016463045.1 Niveispirillum sp. | reverse complement strand
CCCTGTGGCTGCCGCGCATGGGGAGGGGGGAGGTCATGGCGGCAAAGGATAAAGGATGAAACAGGTTTTGCGGAAGCGCTTACTCGGCGGGCGCCAGCACGGGGCGCGGTCGCTCCAATGCTTCCTCAATCCCCGTCGGGTTGGCCAGTTCTGCCTGCATCTTGGCCGTATCCAGCGCCCCTTCCCACTTGGCCACCACCAGCGTGGCGACACCATTACCGATCAGGTTGGTCAGGGCGCGCGCTTCCGACATGAACCGATCAACACCCAGGATCAGGGCGATGGACGCCACGGGGATATGGCCGACCGTGGCCAGCGTGGCCGCCAGCACGATGAAGCCCGACCCGGTGACCCCCGCCGCACCCTTGGAGGTCAGCAGCAGCACCGCCAGAATGCCCAGTTCCTGCCAGATGGTCAGGTCGGTATTGGTGGCCTGGGCCAGGAAGATGGCGGCCATGGTCAGATAGATGCAGGTGCCATCCAGGTTGAAGGAATAACCGGTGGGCACGACCAGCCCCACGACCGACTTTTCCACACCCAGCTTGTTCAGCTTGGCCATCAGGCGCGGCAGGGCGCTTTCCGATGACGACGTGCCCAGCACGATCAGCAGTTCTTCACGGATATAGCGGATGAAGCGGGTGATGGAGAAACCGCAGACCCGCGCCACCACACCCAGCACGCCGAAGATGAAGATCAGGCAGGTGGCATAGAAGGCGGCCATCAGCTGCCCCAGCGAGATCAGCGTATCAACGCCATACTTCCCGATCGTAAAGGCCATGGCCCCGAAGGCGCCGATGGGGGCCACCTTCATCAGGATTCCAACGATCTTGAAGAAGATGCCAGAGGCCTGATCGATCAGGTGCAGCATGGGCCGGCCCTTGTCACCCAGGCTTTGCAGGCCGAAGGCGAACAGGATGGCGATGAACAGCACCTGCAAAATCTCGCCCTCGGCAAAGGCGCCGACCACGGTGGTGGGGATGATATGCATCAGAAAGGCGACGGTCCCCTGCTCCTGGGCCTTGGCGGCATAGGATGCGATGGACTTGGTGTCCAGCGTGGCGGGATCGACATTCATGCCGGCACCCGGTTGCCAGACATTGACGATCACCATGCCCAGAACCAGGGCGATGGTCGTCAGAACCTCAAAGTAAATCAGGGCCTTGAACCCGACCCGCCCCACCTTCTTCATATCCTCCATGCCGGCAATGCCATGCACGACGGTCAGAAAGATGATGGGCGCGATCAACATCTTGATCATCTTGATGAAGGCATCGCCCAACGGCTTCATGCTTTCACCCACCGACGGGTAGAAATGCCCCAGCGCGATGCCGAGGGCAATCGCCACCAGCACCTGCACATAAAGGCTCTGATAGAACTTTTTCGGCGCCGCCGGGCTGGCGGCGATGCTGGCACCCTGGGCCATGTCGCTTCTCCCAATTGATCCGTTACCGCCGGGTTGGGAGGCCGCCTGGCCCCGTCCCGCCTTCGGGGGCCTATAGGCATGCGCCGTGCC
>JAEMSB010000858.1 GCA_016463045.1 Niveispirillum sp. | reverse complement strand
CCTGCCCCAAGGCCCCCTGCATTTCGACGCCCTAGCCCTGGATGATGCCGGCAGGCCCCTGCCCGTGATGCATTCCGACACGGGCTTTGCCCTGTTGTTCCTGACCCCGGATGCCGCGACCTTGGATCGCGCCATCGCCCCCCTGCTGCACCGCCTGCCCGCCGGCCTGATGACCGATGCCGGCATGGTGGTGGCCAATGCCGCCTGGGCACCGGCCCCCATCCGCGCCGAATTCGGCCCCGGTTACTACCACGGTGCCGTGATCTGGTCCTGGCAGCAGGCCTTGATGGCCGCGGGCCTGGAACGGCAACTGGCCCGCACCGACCTGCCCGCGGCCACGCGCACCCGCCTGCAATCGGCACAGCGCGCGCTGTGGCAGGCGATCCGTGCCGTCCCGGCGGATCAGCGGACGTCGGAACTCTGGTCCTGGGCCTATGGCGATGGCCGCTTCACCTACCGCCCCTTCGGCCAGGGTGGTGGGGATCAGACGGAATCCAACGCCGCGCAGCTATGGAGCACGGTCTATCTGGCCGTCAAACCACCGGCACTTTGACAAACAGCGCCAAACCAACAAGAACGGAACAGGGAAGGATATGAGGCATGCGCAACGGACGGGCGGTACTGGCGGTGGGATTGACCTATGTGGTCTTTGCCATGCTGTTAAATTCGGTGGGCACGGTCATCCTGCAATCGATCCAGAGCTTCGGCGTGACCAAGCTGGAGGCAGGAAGGCTGGAGGCCTACAAGGACCTGCCCATCGCCATCACCAGCTTTATCGTCGCCAGCTTCCTGCCCCGCATCGGCTATCGCCGCGCCATGATCGCGGCCCTGGTTCTGCAGGGGCTGGCGGCGGCGCTGATGCCCTTCCTGTCTTCCTTCTGGGCCATGAAGCTGATGTTCTTCTGCATCGGCGTCGGCTTTGCGCATGTGAAGGTGGCGGCATATTCCTGCATCGGCCTGCTGACGCGCGACCGCCAAGGCCATGCCAGCCTGACCAACACGATCGAGGGCGTGTTCATGCTGGGCGTCCTGGGCAGCTACTGGCTGTTCAGCCTGTTCGTGAACCATGACAACCCCGCCGATCCGTCCTGGCTCAACGTCTACTGGGTCCTGTCCGCCATCGCCTTTGCCGCCGCCGCCCTCTGGTCCATCACGCCCCTGGATGAAAGCGAAGCGCACGCCCCCGATGCCAAGCCCGGCATCCGGCAGATGACCCGCCTCGCCGTCACGCCCATCGCGGTCGTGTTCCTGGCATCCGCCTTCCTCTATGTCCTGATCGAACAGGCCATCGGCACCTGGCTGCCCACCTTCAACGCGGAGGTGCTGCACCTCCCCGCCGCCATGTCGATCCAGGCCACAAGCATCTTTGCCGCCGGCATCGCGCTGGGCCGGCTGGGGGCGGGCGTGGCCCTGGCCCGCATCGGCTGGTTCCCGTTCCTGGCCGGCTGCCTTGCCGCCATGACGGCCCTGGTCCTGCTGACCCTGCCGCTGGCCGAAGGGGTGCAGCCGATGGCAG
>JAEMSB010000328.1 GCA_016463045.1 Niveispirillum sp. | reverse complement strand
CAATCCCATGCGGCGACAGGCCGTGGGTGGCGATTAGGGCCCCGTTCATCAGGGTTAATTGGACCCATGATATTTTGGGGCCAATTTGATCAAGGCCTTGACCTTGTCCGCCATGCAGGCACCCTGTTCCCATCGGACATGAATAATAAACGGGTATGTCTCCATGATCTCTCGTCGTCATTTGCTGGCGCTGGGCGGTGGTACCGCCGCGGCGGCCCTGCTGCCGTCTGTTTTCGCCCCGGCGCTCGCCCAGGAAGGGCCGGCGGACAAGGCGCTCTACGCCTTCTTTGCCGAAACCTTCGAACGTGACGTGGCGCAAAGCCCGCTGCGCGCCATGCAACTGGGCCGCAAGACCCAGTATGATCAGTTGGATGATGTCAGCGAGGCGCGCGCCGCCGCCGATATCGAGCAGAACAAGGCCGACCTGGCGCGTCTGGCCCGTGATTTCCCCGATGAGAAGCTGTCGCCGCAGGCCCGGCTCTACGCCCGTCTCTTCCGGGAACGGGCTCAGGATGAGATTGATGATTTCCGCTGGCGTCATCACCAGTACCCCCTGACCCTGGTCAGCGGCCCGCATGTGAATCTGCCCGTGCAGATGATCAATCAGCACAAGGTGGAAAGCCGCGCCGACGCCGAGGCCTATATCGCCCGGCTGCGGCAGTTCCCGCGCTATTTCGGGCAGGTGGAGGAACGGCTGCGCGCGGCGGATGCCGTCGGTGTGCTGCCACCCCGCTATTTCTTCCCCGATCTGATCCAGACCTGCCGCAACCAGATCAAGGGCCAGCCCGTGGAGCCGCAATCCACGGCGGAGGCCCCGCTTTTCACCGATATCAAGGCCAAGATCGCCAAACTGACCCTGCCCGAGGCCGATAAGGCCGCCTTGCTGGAACAGGCGGCGGATGCCATGCGCACCGGTGTGGCACCGGCCTATCTGTCGCTGATCAAGTGGCTTCAGGGGGCGGCACCCCGTTCCAATCCCGACCATGGCGTCTGGCGCCTGCCCGACGGTCAGGCCTTCTACGCCTCCTGCCTGAAGCGCTGGACCTCGCTGCCGCTGACGGCGGATTACATCCATTCCACCGGTCTGGCCGAGGTCAAGCGCATCCATGGCGAGATGCGGGCCATCATGAAGCAGGTCGGCTTCAAGGGCGATCTGGCCGCCTTCTTCCAGTTCACGCGCCAGGATGACCAGTTCTACTATCCCGACAGCGCCGAAGGCCGGGCCGCCTATCTGAAGCAGGCGGCCGATTATGTCGATGCCATCCGGCCCAAGCTGGATCTGGTCTTCAACCTGAAGCCCAAGGCACCGATGGAGGTGCGGGCCGTGGAGTCCTTCCGCGAAAAATCCTCCCCCGGCGCCTTCTATAACGGCCCCTCGCCCGATGGGTCGCGGCCCGGCATCTATTATGTGAACCTGTCCAATATGCGCGCCCGCTCGCGCATCGGGCTGGAGACCCTGTCCTATCACGAGGGCATTCCCGGCCATCACATGCAGGTGGCGATTTCCCAGGAACTGACCGGCGTGCCCGATTTCCAGAAGTTCGGCGGCGGTTATTCTGCCTATGGCGAAGGCTGGGCCCTCTATACCGAGTATCTGGCCAAGGAGATGGGCTTCTTCCAGGACCCCTATAATGACTATGGCCGCCTGGAAGCGGAGCTGATGCGGGCCATCCGGCTGGTGGTGGATAGCGGCCTGCATGCCAAGAAATGGACCCGGCAGCAGGCCATCGACTATTTCACCACCAATTCCGCCCTGGATCCGGGTGGCGCCGCGCGGGAGATCGACCGCTATATCGGCTGGCCCGGTCAGGCCACCAGCTACAAGATCGGCATGCTGAAGATCCTGGAACTGCGCGAGGCCGCCAAGAAGCGGATGGGGGCGAAGTTCGACATCAAGGGCTTCCATGACACGATCCTCAAGAATGGCCGCATGCCCCTGACCATGTTGACAGAGCAGGTTGAGGCTTGGTCCAAGGCGTGAGGGTCTGAAACCGGGCGGGACAGGTCATAACCCGCCCGGATTTGGACCTCTCCCATTGAGGCTTGTCTCAATGGACGGCCTGCAAAGGTCCGATAACCGCCAGCGCACCTTGGGCCAGCGTGATAGGGATGGGCCTCGTTTCTGACGGAGCCTGCCCCCCCATGCGCCTGACCCTTTCCACGCTTTCCACCCCCATCGGCACCGCCCTGATCGTGACGGACGGGGCGGGCGCCTTGCGGGCCTTGGATTTCGAGGACTATCGGTCCCGCATGGACCGGCTGCTGCGCCGGCATTATGGGGTGGTGGAACTGGGCGATGGGCCGGTGCCGGATGCGGTCGCCCAGGCGCTGACCGCCTATTTCGATGGTGACCTGACGGCGCCGGATCGGCTGCCCACAGCCACCAACGGTACCGATTTTCAGCGGCTGGTCTGGACGGAACTGCGCCGGCTGCGGCCCGGTGAGACCGTGAGTTATGGCACAATGTCAGCCCGGATTGGTCGGCCCGCCGCCGTGCGGGCCATGGGGCTGGCCAATGGCGCCAACCCCATCGCCATCGTCGTGCCCTGTCACCGTGTCATCGGGGCCGATGGATCGCTGACCGGCTATGGCGGCGGGCTGCACCGCAAGGAATGGCTGCTACGGCATGAGGGGGCGTTGATCACGCCCTGACCCCATCGCGCAGGATGGCGGCCAGCAGATCGAACTCAATCTTCTCTGCCTTTCGGAAGCGCACGCAGCCCTTGCCATGGTCCAGCTTTGACCAGGCCTCCTCATGCTGTGGCGGGATCGTCACGCCGGTCAGGTAGATGGACACGTACTGTTTCTGGCTGGCAAAGGCGATGATGGCTTTGCCGTCCACGGTGTAGACGGGCATGCCCCACTGCATGCCCTCCACATGGCCCGGCAGGTTGGTGCGCACCATCTGGCGCAGCTTTTCCAGCCAGGGACGGCGGGCGGGGTCGGCATCGGCCAGGAAGGTGTCGACGTCAGCGGCCTTTGACTGCACCATGATTGTGGTTCCTCCCTCAGGTGCCGGGCGCCGCCATCCGGCGGCTTGGCTTACGCGGCATGTGCCGCGCGGCGGCAGTCGCCGCCGTACCAACGGTCAAGGCCTTGACCGTTGGTAGTGCCCCTCATGATGGAACGGCCAAAGCCGCCGCCCGTCAATGGGCAGCATGGCAGGAAAGCCGGGCCGCCGCTTGACAGGGGCGCCGTGCTTGGCCCCCATAGGGCCATCATGCCCCGCGATCCCGCCCCCCGTCCGAAAACCCTTCGCCATGTCCGCGATCTGGCTGATCATGGCTTGGCGGCCCCTGCCGATCTGCCCCAACTGGAACAGGTGGCGGCGCAGTTCGCGGTGGCCGTGACGCCTTCCATGGTCGATCTGATTGACCCGACGGACCCGAACGATCCCGTGGCGCGTCAATTCCTGCCCGATGCGCGCGAACTGGATATCCGTGACGAGGAACTGGCCGATCCCATCGGCGATGATCCCTTCACGCCCGTGAAGGGGATCGTCCATCGCTACAAGGATCGGGTGCTGCTGAAACCGGTCCATGCCTGCCCCGTCTATTGCCGCTTCTGCTTCCGCCGGGAAATGGTGGGGCCGGGCTCGGACGCGCTCAACGCGGAAGAACTGGACGCCGCCATCGCCTATATCGCGGGCAATCCGGAGATATGGGAGGTCATCCTGACGGGTGGCGATCCCATGATCCTGTCGCCGCGCCGCATGGCCGAGATCATTGGGCGGCTGAACGATATCCCGCATCTGGGTCTGGTCCGCATCCATACCCGCGTGCCCGTGGTGGACCCGGCGCGGGTGGATGCCGACATGGTGGCCGCGTTGAAGGGGCCGCGCATCCCCACTTGGGTGGTCCTGCACAGCAATCACTGGCGGGAGTTTGGCGAAGAGGGGCGAGCCGCCATCGCCCGGCTGGTCGATGCCGGCATCCCCATGCTGGGGCAAAGCGTGCTGATGCGCGGCGTCAATGACGATGTCGAGACGCTGACCCGCACCTTCCGCACCATGATCAGCAACCGCATCAAGCCCTATCACCTGAACCATGGCGATCTGGCCAAGGGCACCAGCCATTTCCGCACGACGGTGGCAGAGGGCCGCGCCCTGATGAAGGGCCTGCGCGGCGATGTCTCCGGCCTGTGTCAGCCCACCTATATCCTGGATATCCCCGGCGGCCACGGGAAGGTGCCGCTGACCGACAGCTATCTGACGCCGGTGGGTGAAGGCGAATGGATCGTTGAGGACCCGCGCGGGGGTAAGCGACCCTATCGGGGGTAAGTGTTACAGCAGTGCTGACAGGTGGGAGTGCTGCACCACCACCCGCGCGCCCTGCCGTGTCAGCACCCACGAGAATTTGATATTGGTGGGGACCGTCTTGCCATTTGGGGCTGTGACGGTGCCGCTGGCTTTGCCCACGACCAAATGGTGGGTCGGTCCCAGCCCCTCATCATGCAGCCGTTCAAAATTCAGGGCGAATTTGAAGCCCTGGTCGCATTGTTTCTGGAAATCATCGACATCCGGCCCCCTGGCCAGACCGCCCCGCATGCCCATCCCTGTCATCTGGTCGCTCATCAGGCTACGCAGCAACGGAACATCGCAGGTCTGGAACGCCTGTTGGTACTGTGTGATGAAGGATGCAACATCGGTCGCACTGATGGTGTTCTGTGCCTGGGCGGTCGGGTTCATAAGGCCCGACAGGATCAAACCGAACAGAACGCAGCGCAGAAGACGCATAATCCACCCCATTCCCACCCGTATAAGGCGTGGGAATAATAGCCTATATCCGGTAAGTGTCCAGAGATTTGGCGGCCTTTGTCACCCCACCACGAAATCCAGGCCGATATCGAAATTCTTCACCGAATGGGTCAGCCAGCCCAGGCTGATCAGGGTGACGCCCGTCTCGGCGATGGCGCGGATCGTGTCGGGGGTGACGCCGCCCGACGCCTCGGTCACCATGCGGCCCGCCACCATCTCCACGGCGCGGCGCAGGGTGGCGGGGTCCATATTGTCCAGCAGAACGGCATCAACCTTCAGGTCGATCAACTCGGCCAACTGATCCAGGTCATCCACCTCCACCTCGATCTTCACCATATGGCCGGCGCGGGCGCGGGCGCGCTCCACGGCGGCGCGCAGGCCGCCGGCGGCGACAAGATGGTTGTCCTTGATCAGGACGGCGTCATCCAGCGCGAAACGGTGATTGCCGCCGCCGCCGACGCGCACGGCGTACTTTTCCAGCGCGCGCAGGCCGGGCGTCGTCTTGCGGGTACAGACGATCTGCGCGCCGGTGCCCGTGATCCGGTCGGCCAGTCGCCGCGTCTCGCTGGCGATACCGCACAGCCGGCCCAGCAGGTTCAGTGCCGTCCGCTCGCCCGACAGGATGGGGCGGGCCGCGCCTTCGACGGTGGCCAGCGTGGTGCCCGGCGCGATGCGGTCCCCGTCCTTTACGTGCCGGGTGATGGACAGGGCTGGGTCCAGCAGGGTGAAGGCGTAGAGCGCCGCATCCAGGCCGGCGCAGACCCCCTCATGGCGGGCATTGAACAGGGCCGTGGCCGTGGCGTCAGGCGGCACACAGGCATCGGTGGTCAGATCGCCCGCCATGCCCAGATCCTCGGCCAGGGCCGTGCGGATCAGGGCTTCATATTGG
>JAEMSB010000857.1 GCA_016463045.1 Niveispirillum sp. | reverse complement strand
AGCCACGGTTGGCCAGCCACTGATGCTCGCTGTTATAGCCGAAACCATCGCGCGCCCAGGGGCCGCCATGGACATTCAGGACCATCGGCACGGGCTTTTCCGGCTTGCCATCGCCATTGGCATCGGCACCGGGCGGCAGCGACAGGTAGCTGACCAGCACCTTGCCGTCGCGCGACGGGATTTCCAGCGCCTGCATGGGGGCCAGGGTCTTGCCCTCCAGGTTCGGGCGCACGGTGAACAGGCGGGTCAGGGTCTTGGCCTTGCGGTCATACAGCCAGAAGGCCGCAGGCTCCGTTACCCGGTCGATCACCACTGTCCACAGATTATCATCCTTGGACCGGCTGGTGATGCCCCAGCTGCCCTTGGCCTCCAGGTTCAGGAACGCGATATCGGCGGCAACCGCGTCGCCCACGGGCAGCCATTCATCCTTCAGGTAATCGACATTATAGGCTTCCAGCGCCCCCGTGACCGGGTTGGTCAGGATGCCACCGATATCCGCCTTGTCGCTTTCGGCCAGCAGTTTGGTCTCCCCGCTGCCCAGGTCCAGGGCGTACACGGCGGCCTTGTCGCGCCCTGCGGTCGATTGCAGATAGGCGATGTTGCCATCCAGCGGGATGCCGGCAATGCCACTCGTCAGGGCGTCGTCGGCGGCGATGGTCAGGATGGGCTTGCCGGGCTTGCCATCCTTGCCGAACGGTTCGATCTGCATGCCGCCATCGGGCAGCGGCTTGGACGCCAGACGCAGGGTCAGGCTGCGGTCGGCATCGAACCCGCCATAGCCGTCATTCTTGAACACCAGCGTCAGCTTGCCGGTCTTCAGATCCAGCTTATGAACGTCGTGCCATTTCGGATCACGGTTGTTCAGGCCGACCAGGATCGTGTCCGGCACCTGGGTAGAAATGCCGACAATCTGCACCGTCGTCTTCTCAAATGGCGTCAGCAGCTTGGTTTCGGCACTGGCGACATCCACGCCATACAGCAGGAAATCCTCGTTCCCGCCCTTATCCTGCAAATACAGGATCTGGTCACCGGCAGGCGCCCAGAAGAAGCGGCGGATGGGGCGTTCCTTGTCGGCGGTCAGGGGCTTGGCGGCGTCGATCTGGCCGATGGGGGCGACCCAGATATTCATCACCCCGTCGCGCGGGGCCAGAAAGGCGATGGACTGGCCGTCGGGGCTGATGCTGGCACTGGTACGGCTGGGATTGCCGAACAGGTCCTTGCGGGCGATCAGCTCTGCCGGGGCCGGCGTGGCGGCGGGCGCGGTTGCCGCCTCTTCCTTCTTGCCACAGGCGGACAGGGTGGTGGCCAGGGTGATGGCCAGGAGGCTGCTGCCAAGCAGCGCGGGCAGTTTCCGTGTCGTCACGTCTACTCGTCCTTCTTCTGGTTGGGTTTCCCGTCACGTTGCCCCGTGAACAAGGGCTCACATCCAAACAGAAGAGGGAGTTTCCGGCAAGCCACCGTGCGGGTTGTACACAGAATGATATTATTCCGCGGCGGTGGCGCGGGCAGGCGGGGTAC
>JAEMSB010000327.1 GCA_016463045.1 Niveispirillum sp. | reverse complement strand
CGCCCCATGCAGCCAGCCCCAGCTGGCCCCGCCCAGTGCCACCGTCGGGTCCTGCGCCATCACCGCCTGCATCAGGGCAAAGCGCTTCGGGTCGCTGGTCAGGCGGTTGCCCTTGAAGGGCAGGGGATCGGGTGCCCATTGCGGCCCCTGCAACAGGGCGTATTTCTCTCCGCGCCCGTTGCGCATGGCCCAGCGGGTCAATTGCCACGCCATCGCTTGCGGCATTGGCATATTGATGCCCAGCATGGGGGCACAGGCAATGATGCCTGCGAACGGGTGGGGCCGTTCCGCGACATGGCGCATCAGGATATGCCCGCCCATGGAATGGCCCAGCCCGATCAGCGGCCCCTTTATCTGGTCCTTCCAATGCGCCAGGGCCGCGTCCAGATCATCCAGGAAGGCCGCGAAATCGACGGCATGGCCCACCATCGGGTCGGGCAGCAGGCGCGACGATCCCCCCTGGCCCCGCCAATCCATGGAAAGGACATGCAGCCCGCGCCCGCTCAAATCCACGGCCAGTTCGGTATATCGTTCCACCTGTGCCGCCCGGCCCGGCAGGACCAGCATGGTGGCGGCATCATCGGGCAGGCGCGGGCCGGACGGGCACCAGCGCGACAGGCGCAACCTTGTGCCATCGGGCAGCGACAGCATCTCATGCGCCCAAGCTCCGTTATTCTGCACGCCGCCTCTCATCCTTTCCGCCGGTTTGACCGCCCCGCCGGGCCAAGCCTATGGTTGTGACGGCAGCTTACGGGGCAGGGGCCCCATCCGCCAAGCCTGGGAGCATCGTTACGATGGATAGTATCGCCCGCCGCACCGGCCTGGACCCGGCCGATCTGACCGGCTTTTATTTCGAGGACATGTTCGTGGGCATGAAAGGCGTCTATGCCCGCACCATCACCGAAACCGATATCGTCATGTTTGCCGGCATTTCGGGCGATACAAACCCCATGCATCTCAACGAGGAATATGCCAAGGCGACGCCGTTCGGCGGGCGTATCGCGCATGGCATGCTGTCGGCCTGTTTCATCACGACGGTTCTGGGCACGCGCCTGCCCGGCCCTGGTTGCATCTACATGTCCCAGAATCTGCGCTTCCGCTCGCCCGTGCGTATCGGGGAGACGGTGACGACCACCGTCACGGTGACGGGTCTGGTCCCGGAAAAGCGCCGCGCCATGCTGTCCACCATCTGTACTGTCGGGGATCGCATCGTGATTGATGGCGAGGCCATGGTGATGGTGCCTGCCCGCCCTGCGGCCACTGAAACCATCGCCTGAACGGCGCCTGGGGAGAGACACAAGCTCTCCCCAGAATCTGTGGATAAGTCTGTGGCTAAGGGGGCGGTAACCGCGCCGGAACATTGCGGCCTGCGGGTCTCCGGGATTTGCCTATTTTTTAGGCATAATCATTGGCTGGATCGGGGGTCAAATTGACCGGTGAGCGGAGGGTTGATTAAAAACCTTTTATTTTCAGTGTGTTGATTGAAGATTTGGGAATCACTCGCGGATTTCCGGAACGGAAAAGCGGAAGGGTCATACGCCTGCGGCTATGCGACACATGCATGCATTAACCGATGCTGGATCGCAAAACAGGGGGGCGGCAAGCCTTGAACCGGCACCAATACGCGGTGGACAAATATTCGCAGCAAGGATTGCTGGATGTTCGCTGCGGGGATTTTGACCCTCCGCTGTTGATGCGTGCCGCGGCAGCAGTCACGACTGGGTGAAGTCTTTGCGGGCGGGGCAGAACCCCGGTACAGCCCCTGAATGATTGCGGCCCCTGCGTTCCGGGCTGGTGCTGCCACCACGGATCGCAGGGGCCGGTGATCGTGCGGCGGATCAGGCGGCGCGGATATCGGCCAGGAACTGTTCGACCCGCGCGCGCAGATGTTCGGCCTGCTGCGCCAGTTCCTTGGCAGCACCCAGCACCTGGGTGGCGGATGCCCCGGTCTGTGCGGCGGCTTCGGTCACCTGGGAGACATTGGCCGACACTTCCTGTGTGCCGGTTGCGGCCTGGGTGACATTGCGGCTGATCTCGGAGGTTGAGGCACCCTGCTGTTCCATGGCGGCGGCGATGGAGGCGCCGATTTCCGATACGGACTGGATGGTGGTGCCGATGGAGCGGATGGCGGAGACGGAGCTGTCGGTTGCTTGCTGCACCGACGACACCTGGGCCGCGATCTCTTCGGTTGCCTTGGCCGTCTGATTGGCCAGGGCCTTCACTTCCGACGCGACCACGGCAAAGCCCTTGCCGGCCTCTCCCGCCCGTGCCGCCTCGATGGTGGCATTCAGCGCCAGCAGATTTGTCTGGCCGGCGATGTCCTGGATCAGTTGCACCACGGCCCCGATCTTGCCCGCCGCCTCGGCCAGACCCGCGACGGTATTGTCGGTCTGGCGAACCTCGGTATAGGCGCGGTCGGAGATGGTCTTGGAGCGGTTGACCTGGGTGTTGATCTCGGTGATGGAGGCGGCCATCTCCTCCGCGGCGGCGGCCACCGTCTGGACATTGGCGGTGGTCTGCTCGGCAGCGGCAGCGGCGGCTGCGGCCTGACGGTTGGTTTCCTCGGCAATGGCGCTCATGCTTTGCGCGGTCGCATCCAGTTCGGTGGCGGCGGAGCTGACGGTGCGCAGCACGGCGGAGGATTGCTCGTCAAACGCCTTGATCAGGTCGTTGACGCGGACGGCGCGGGCCTCCTTGGCGGCCTGCTCCTGACGCTGCGTCTCGGCCAGACGGTCGGCCTCGATCAAGCCATCCTTGAACACCTGGACGGCGCGGGCCATGTCGCCGATTTCGTCACCCCGATCACCACCCTCCACGGCCACCGTCAGCTCGTGCCGGGCCAGACGGTTCATGGTGTCGGTCATCCCGCGCACCGGCTTTACAACACCGGAAATCAGGGACCAGCCGGCGACCAGCGCCAGTATTGTGGCCAAGGCCAGAACCACTGCCGTAATAATCAAGGACATACGGGCGGTAGATTTCAGGTCGCCAACGAGTTGAGTGGCAGCATCTTCGTTCAGTTTGACCAGCTTTTTGATATCTTCCTGTAACTTAAAAAAAGCGGGGTTTGCCGTTCCCGCATCAGGGTGGTGGCTTCTTCTGTTTTGTTCTGGCGGGACAAGGCATGAATTGATTTACAATTGGACATATACTCTGTCCATTTTGACATGAATTCATTATAAATGGACTGTTCTTCCTTTGAGCTTATCAGGGCTCATAGTTTTTCCGGGACTGTTCGAAATCCATTTGGGCGCCCTCCATTCTTTTCTCAAGGGCATCCATCTCCTTATCAGTTAGCGTAAGTATATGCTGATATTGATCAACCCGGATTCGCAGGGTCGCCGTATAAATGCCATCGATTTCCTTAATCGAAGGCAGGGCATTGGTCCCGATGAATACTCCGCTATCGGCAACGCTGTTCATGCGCGAGAGCGACATAATGCCCAACATCAACGTCAATGCCAGGACAACGCTGAAGGCTGCGATCACGCGGATTTGAATGGAAACGTTGCTGAACATGATCCCTCCCGAAGGTTGCTTCGGTTCTAGATGGATTCTGTTCAGTGTCTTATGCCTGTGTGCTTGCCTGAAAAATCTATGCGTCGGGATAGTGAATAGATTTCTATTAAGCCCGTGAGCTGCAATCCTTCTACTGAAGATCTGAAAGGCTTGTTTTTCTTTAATGTTCAGCGTCAGGGGGAGATGTCGCCCGGCGCGCTGGGCGGCAGGCGGACGCTGACCACGGTGCCCTTGCCGGGAACGGATGAGATGTCCAGGGCGCCACCCAGCATCTCCACGAAACGGCGGGTCAGCGGCAGGCCCAGGCCGCTGCCTTTGGGGTGCGGCTTGTCGGGTTGGCGCACCTGTCCGAACGGCTTCATCGCCGTTGCGATATCCTGGTTGGCGATGCCGATGCCGGTGTCGCGGATCACCAGGATGATGGCACCACCATCATCCAGACCCGCCACCTCCACCGTGACACGGCCACCGCGCGGGGTGAACTTGATAGCGTTGGAGGCAAGGTTGATGACGATCTGGCGAACTTTTTCCGGATCGGTGCGGATGCGCAGCGGCACCTCCGGCACCTTGATATCCAGGGTGATGCCGGTGCCTTCCGCCAGTTGCCGCAGCATGCGCGCGCTGTCCTGGACGGTGCGTCCGATATCGATGTCGCGGATATCCAGCGGATCGGCCCCGGCCTCTGCCCGCGCCAAATCCAGGGTGCCATCGACAATGGCCAGCATATGGGTCGCGGCCTGATGGATATCGACGGCATATTCGGGATAGCGCGGGTCCTTATGGGGGCCGTGTGCGGCATCGCGGATCAGTTCGGAAAAGCCGATGATGGCATGCAGCGGTGTCCGCAGCTCATGCGAGGCGTTCGCGATCATTTCCGTCATGGGCCGGCTGTCAGGCGGCGCCGGCCTTTGCTCCAGCAACCGGCGCTCGGCGATCTTCAGCAATTCCATGGCCTCGGTCAGGCGCTGGTTGCGCTCTGTTGCGGCCAGTTCCGCCTTAATCACCCGGTCGCGCAGCCGCAGATGGGCCAGCAGGCGGGTTTGCAGCTCCGCCAGCGTTTCTGGCCGCTCCATCACCTCCAGCACGCCCAGTTCCACGGCGGCGGTCCGCTGATGCGGCAGAACATCGTCGCCGATCATGATGATGGTCGGCTCTACCGGCAGGTCGGCCGCCCTGACATTGGCGATCAGGCCCAGCGGCGTGCCCACCCCGTCCAGGTCCAGCACAAGCAGACCCGGTCGCCGCGACCTGCAATTGGGCAGCAGCTCCTCCTCCGACTTCAGGAAGCGCAGATCGACCGGGGGTGACAGCCGTTTCAGCGCGGCCGGTGCCGGATAGCTGGATTTGTCCCCGCCAACGATCAGGATCGTGGCGGGATCGTCCTTCACATACATTTCGATGCGGGTAAGGTTTCACTGTTCCTAATATTTGGCACAGGTGGCCCTTTTTGTCGCCTGCAACCTTGGCGCTCCCACCGCATGGGCCTTGTGACTTATGGCGAGGTGTTACCGGGAAGCTTCAGACCAGCGGTCGGCGGCGTTCTGGTCGCTGTGACGGGCATCGACCCAGCGCTGGCCGGCATCGCCCGTCTCTTCCAGCTTCCAGAAGGGGGCCTTGGTTTTCAGCCAATCCATGATGAAGCGGCAGGCATCGAACGCCGCCTCGCGATGGGCGGACGCGCAGGCGATCAGGACGATGCGTTCGCCCGGCTCCATGCGGCCATACCGATGGATGATCAGGCAGGCCGACAGGGGCCAGCGTTCCCGCGCCTGCGTCTCGATGGCTTCCAGCTGACGTTCGGTCATGCCGGGATAATGTTCCAGCGTCAGGGCGCGGACGGTGCCCGGCCCTTCGCCCGCCTGCGGGTGCAGGTCACGGACCAGACCGGTGAAGCTGCACACACCGCCGATCCCGGTATCGCCATCGGACAAAGCCGCCAGTTCGGCCCCGATGTCGAAATCCTGCTGCTGGACCCTGACCGCCATCAGCCGCCCGTCACCGGCGGGAACAGGGCGACCTCGTCACCGGCCACCACGGGGTGGGTGAAGGGCACATATTCCTGGTTCACGGCCACCTTGACGACATCCAGATTGGCCAGGTGGCTTCGCTGGGCGCCGCTGCCGTGGACGCC
>JAEMSB010000012.1 GCA_016463045.1 Niveispirillum sp. | reverse complement strand
CGCCCTACCATTGGCAAGGCGGGTGTTTTCGTGTGCCGACAAAGGCAGGCTTCGGCCAAGAGTGTCAACGCAGCAAGTGTCAATTCAGATTGACACTTGCCTTGGGGCAGGCATAGCATCACCCCATGGAAATCACCCGCACCGACACCTTGCGACGTGACTGGCCAAGCGCCTCTGCGGTGCTTGCGCTGCTGAAACCCATTACCTGGTTTCCACCCATGTGGGCCTATGCCTGCGGGGTAATCTCGTCGGGGCAGCCGCTGAGCGTGGCTTTTGTCGCCGCGCTGCTGGGCATTTTGCTAGCCGGCCCCCTGCTCTGCGGCACCAGCCAGGCCGTTAATGACTGGTTCGACCGGCACGTTGACGCCATCAACGAGCCGGACCGTGTCATTCCCTCCGGTCGCATGCCGGGGCGCTGGGGCCTTTACATCGCTATTCTGATGTCGCTGCTGTCGATGGCCGTCGCCTCCTTGCTAGGTCCGCTGGTCTTTGTCGCGGCGCTGGCAGGTCTGGCGCTGGCCTGGGGCTACAGCGCGCCACCTTTCCGGTTCAAACAGAATGGCTGGATCGGCAATGCCGCCGTCGGGCTGAGTTATGAGACATTGCCCTGGATCACCGCCGCTACCGCGATGACGGGGCTGATGCCGGTCACGCCGGTCCTGGTGGTCGGTCTGCTGTATGGCATTGGCGCCCACGGCATCCTGACTTTGAATGATTTCAAGTCGATCCGGGGCGATCAGGAAATGAAGATTTCCACGCTGCCCGTGATGCACGGCGCACAGGCGGCAGCGCGGATCGCGTGTCTGATGATGGCCGTGCCGCAGCTAACCGTGGCCGGCCTGCTGGCCCATTGGTCCCTGCCCTACCATGCCACGGCGGTCGCGGTTCTGCTGGCCGTGCAGGTGGCGTGCATGCGGCGGTTCCTGGGCGACCCGGTCGGGCGTGCAGTCTGGTATTCCGCCGTCGGCGTCGGCCTCTATGTCACCGGCATGATGGTGGCGGCCTTCGGCCTGCGCCATGCCGTGCTCACCCCTTCCCTTGGTTGAGGACATCGTCATGAGCCAGAGCGCACAGGCCCTTTCCCACCATGACGGATCCCGGAAAGCAGGCCAGAGCAGCAGGCTTGGCTGGATCGATATTCTGCGCCTGGGTCTTGTTCAGGCAGCGCTGGGGGCCATCGTGGTCCTCACCAACTCCACCTTGAACCGTGTGATGATCGTCGAGTTGGGGCTGGCCGCCATTGTGCCGGGTCTGCTGGTCGGTGTGCATTATGGCGTGCAGATCACGCGCCCGCTCTGGGGGCACCGGTCGGATACCGGGGGGTCCCGCACCGTCTGGATCCTGATTGGGCTGGGACTGCTGGCGCTGTCGGGCACGCTGGCCTCGGCAACTACCCTTCTGTTCGGGCAAAGCCAGACGCTGGGCCTGACCATCGCCTTCATCGCCTATGTGCTGATCGGCGTCGGGATCGGGGCCAGCGGCACCTCGCTGCTGGCGCTGCTGGCTACCCGCACACCGCCCGAACGGCGGGCAACGGCGGCCACCATTACTTGGATGATGATGATCATGGGCATCATCATCACCTCCATCATCACCGGAATCGCGCTGGAACCCTACTCCCATACGCGCCTGATTGAAGTGACGGCAGCCACCGGCGCCACAGCCTTCGTTATTGCGTGGCTGGCTGTCCTGGGGATTGAGCGCAAACCGACAGTCACGCCCGCGCAGGCGGCATCAGGGCCACCCGTGCGGTTCAGCGACAGCCTGCGCGAGGTCTGGCACGACGGTGAGGCGCGCCTGTTCACCTTGTTCATCGCCATGTCGATGCTGGCCTACTCCACCCAGGATCTGATCCTGGAACCCTTCGCCGGCCTGCTGTTCGGCCTGACGCCCGGCCAGTCCACACAGCTTTCCGGAACCCAGCATGCCGGCGTTTTCTTAGGAATGGCTGCGGTTGGTATGGGCGGCTTTCTGTTTGGCCGGCGTTATCCCGGCCTGTCACGGCAGTTCATCATCGCCGGCTGTCTGGGCTCCGCGGCGACGCTGGCGCTGCTTTGCCTGGCCTCCACCGTGGCTCCACATTGGCCGCTGGGCCCGCATATCTTCGTGCTGGGTTTTGCCAACGGTATGTTCGCGGTTGCCGCCATCGGCACCATGATGCAGCTCGCCACGCAGGGTCGGACCGGCAATGCGGGCATGCGCATGGGTGTCTGGGGTGCGGCACAGGCTGTCTCCTTCGGGCTTGGCGGCCTTCTGGGCAGCATTTCCTTGGACCTGGGCCGCATGATGACCGGTGACGATGGCAGCGCATTCGGTCTGGTCTTCGGCCTGGAAGCGCTGCTGTTCCTCGCTTCCACCATGGTGGCGTTACGGATCGGACGTAGGCGGTCGTCAATACAGCGCAGCGTGACATCGCAATCCACCAGCATCCAGGCGGCGGAGTAGATCATGAACACGACCGGCACCCAACCTATCCAGGCTGCGCCCGGTACGGCCTGGCCTGACATGTTCGACGTCGCGGTAATCGGTGGCGGGCCCAGCGGGGCAATGGCTGCGGAACGTCTGGTCGAGATGGGGCACAGTGTGCTGCTGGTCGATCCGGGCAACCGGATCAAGCCCTGCGGGGGTGCCATTCCGTCCCGCACCTTGCGTGATTTCGCCATTCCGGAAGAAATGCTGGTGGCCCGCGCCGCCGCTGCAAGGATCATCGCCCCCTCCGGTCGCGAGGTTGAGATGCGGATCGGAGATATCGGGTTTGTAGGCATGGTGGACAGGGCCACCTTTGATCCCTATCTGCGCGCCAGAGCGGAAAAGGCCGGCGCCCGCCTGTTCAAAGGCAAGCTGGCAGCGATGGAGGAGCGGAAGGATCGCACCCTCCGGCTGACACTCACTGCCAGCGATACTGATCCGGCGGCCTCGCCGCTGACCTTTAGCGCCCGGATGGTGATTGGGGCCGATGGTGCCAATTCCACCGTCCGCCGACTGATGTTTGCGCCCAACAAGCGCCCGCCCTATGTCTTCGCCTATCATGAAATCATCGAAAGCCCATCAGAGGGACAGGTTGCTGAATTCGCCGCTGACCGCTGCGACGTAATCTATGACGGGCGTATTTCGCCGGATTTCTATGGCTGGGTCTTCCCCCATGGCAACCACACGTCGGTCGGCTGCGGATCGGGCCTCAAAGGTCACGACCTGCGCGGTGCAACGGCGGATTTGCGACGTTCCGCCGGCCTGGGAGACTGTAAGGTCGTGCGCCGTGAAGGCGCGCCGCTGCCGCTGAAGCCTATGCGGCGGTGGGACAATGGCCGAAATGTCCTGCTGACCGGAGATGCAGCCGGTACCGTGGCGCCAGCATCAGGCGAGGGTATTCATTATGCCATGCTGTGCGGCAGGCTTTGCGCCGATGCCATTCATCTCTGCCTGGAAACCGGTGAGGCATCAGCGTTGCGGCAGGCGCGGCGTATCTTCATGCGGGCCCATGGCCGTGTGTTCCTGATCCTGGGCATCATGCAGGCAGTCTGGTATCGCAATGACAGGTTCCGGGAGAAGTTCGTGGCCATGTGCGCGGACCCGGATGTGCAGCGCCTAACCTGGGAATCCTATCTGAACAAGGCGCTGGTGCGGCGTGACCCGCTGGCCCATATCCGCGTTTTCTTCAAGGATATGGCGGCCTTGCTGGGTATACGGGTGGGTGGACATGACCCTGTTGCTTGATGCCCTGACCAGTGGCTGGATCAGCCTGTTCGCCATCCTGGTCCTGTGGGTGGAGACAGTTGCGCTTTCCCTGATGTCTGGCAGGCCACAGCGGCGCTTCCGCGCGCTCTGGGCCAATGCCTGTTCAGGCACCTGCCTTCTTGCAGCCCTTGGGCTTGCCTTGCGCGGGCAGGGACCTATCTGGATATTGGTCCTGCTGTTCGCGTCACTTCTGGCGCATGGCATAGACATTCTGCTGCGCGGCCCTTCTCATGGACGGGTGTTCAGCCGGAGGACCGAGTAGTTCAGCAATCCCGCTGTTGTCACCCAGGCCAGATAGGGAAGGAACAAAAGCGCCGCGAGGTCAGAAACCGGCCAGGCCGTCAGGATGAAGCCGAGGACCGAGACCCAAAGAACCATGATATCCGCCAGCGCCAGGCGCATCCGGCGCAGACCGAAAAATATCCATGACCACATGGCATTGACCACGATCTGAAGGCCCCAGAAAATCATCGGCAATGACCAGCCGGCCAGGGTCCAGACCCGCCAGCCGGCATAAGTGATTGCGACATAGAGCAATGTCCAAACGACCGGAAAGGCCCATTTCGGTGGCGTCCAAGACGGTTTACGGAGGCTCTCGTACCATTCTCCGGGCTTGAAAAAGGCCCCGCTGGAAGCGGCAGCGAAAACGATAATAATGAACACGAGCGCCGCCATGGAATGCTCCTTAAACCCGATAGGCAGTTGCGACAGTAAACGAATGACGAGTTCGCGCAATGATCCGTTCAGCCTGACGTGAAGATTCTACATCAGGCATGAACAAGCTTGTTAACCGTCTGGTTTCGAGAACTGCAACTTGGTTTCGGGAGGTAAAATATGTCGAAGTTCCTCGCATTCGCTTGCTTGATGGCTATCACCATCGCGCCAACGGCTGCCCTTGCCGACACTGGCGACGCCGCAGCAGGCAAGCTCGTGTTCAACAAATGCATGGCCTGCCACAATGCCGAAAATGACAAGCCTAAAGTGGGCCCGTCGCTGATGGGGCTGTTTGGCCGCCAACCGGGTACGGTTGCAGGCTATACCTATTCAAAATCGATGGTCGATTTCGGCGCTGGAAAGACCTGGGACGAAGCCCTGCTGAAAACCTACCTCCCCAACCCCAAAGCCCTTGTCAATGGCACCAAGATGGCCTTTCCTGGCCTGAAGACAGACAAGGAAATTGCCGATGTGATCGCGTATCTGAAGCAGTTCAGCCCCGGCAAATGACAGTGACCTCGGCGCCACCCAACCACCGGGTGGCGCCAAAATCATCAAAAAGTGTAAATAAAAGTTTACACTCAGGCTCATTTACCTGACAATCCATCTTGTCACGCCTTGCCGCAAAGGCTTCTGGCGTCCATGCAAGAAGAACGCAGGAACCACCTGCGGGCGCGGGGCGGTTGATGCTCTTGCGCGGGAGGATACGCAATGAGCCTGTTATCCGTATCTTCAAAGACCCCACTGCTCGACGGTGTCCAGGACCCATCGGATCTGCGGACATTGTCGGATGATGATCTGATCTGTCTGGCAGGGGAGCTGCGGTCGGAAACGATCAGCGTCGTCTCCGAAACCGGCGGTCATCTGGGCTCTAGCCTCGGCGTCATCGAACTGACGGTGGCCATCCACGCAGTCTTCGAAACACCGCGGGACAAGCTGATCTGGGATGTGGGCCACCAATGCTATCCGCACAAGCTGCTGACCGGTCGGCGGGCGGAAATGCGGGCCTTGCGAAAGAAGGGCGGGCCATCTGGCTTCACCCGGCGTGCCGAAAGCGCGCATGACCCGTTCGGTGCTGCACATTCATCAACATCCATCTCTGCCGGCCTGGGCTTTGCCGTTGCACGCGATCTTGGCGCAGATATCGGCGATGTCGTCTGTGTCATCGGCGACGGCGCAATGTCCGCCGGCATGGCGTTTGAGGCGATCAACAATGCCGGTGCGCTGGGCAGCCGGATTTTTGTGATCCTCAACGACAATGCCATGTCGATTTCCCCGCCCAGCGGGGCATTGTCAGGCCATCTGGACCGGCTGGCCGGACCGGTGAGGGCCGGTGCGCCGGACAGCAGACCCGGCAATATGACCAGCCTTTTCGAACAGATGGGCTTTGCCTATTACGGCCCGGTCGATGGCCATGATCTGCCGGGGCTTCTGTGCACGCTGCGCCGTCTGCGCCGGGAAGCGGACGGCCCCGTCCTGTTGCATGCCGTGACGCGCAAGGGGGCCGGTTATGCGCATGCCGAACAGGCGGCGGATAAGCTGCATGGAGTCTCCCCGTTCGACATCGCCACGGGAACGCAGGCAAAGGCCAGGGCGGTGGGTCCTAGCTTCACCAAGGTTTTCGCCACCGCCCTGGTCGCAGAGGCTGAACAGGATCCGCGCATTGTTGCGATTACGGCGGCAATGGCAGGGGGCACTGGCCTGGACGTCTTCGGACGGTCATTTCCCGACCGCACCTTCGATGTGGGTATTGCCGAACAACATGCGGTGACATTTGCTGCGGGCCTTGCCGCCAGTGGATTGCGCCCCTTCTGCGCGATCTATTCCACCTTCCTGCAGCGCGCCTATGATCAGATCGTCCATGATGTGGCGCTGCAGGGGCTGCCGGTGCGGTTCGCAATTGACCGGGCTGGTCTTGTTGGGGCCGACGGCCCCACGCATGCCGGTGCTTTCGATATCGGCTATCTGGCCAACCTTCCCGGTTTCACGGTGATGGCGGCCAGCGACGAGGCAGAGCTTGTCCATATGGTGGCGACGGCAGCAGCCCATGATGCCGGCCCCATCGCTTTCCGCTATCCGCGCGGCGAAGGATCAGGAATTGATCTGCCGGCGCGCGGCACTGTTCTGCCTATTGGCCAAGGCCGGGTAATCGAAAACGGCTCCACTGTTGCCCTTCTGTCCTTTGGTGCGCGATTGGGCCAATGCCTTTCTGCACGGCAGGCCCTGGCGGCGCAAGGCATCTCCGTCACCGTCGCAGATGCGCGCTTTGCCAAACCTCTGGACACAAGCCTGATCGAAGATCTGGTTTCCCGTCACCAGCTTCTGGTGACCATTGAGGAAGGGGCGACGGGCGGATTCGGGGCGCTGGTCCTGCACCATCTGGCGGCCCGGGGCATGCTGGATGGCCGGTGCGGGTTGCGGACCATGACGTTGCCCGACAGTTTCATCGCCCATGCGGCACCGGACGAGATGTATGCAGCGGCCCGCCTGAATGCGGAACATATCGAGCGGCTGGTCGTCGGCGCTCTTGCCCATGCCCAAAAAGGGCGCTCTCCACCCATGGCTTTTGCCGGTGCCGAAGGTCAAGGTGCAGGATCACGACCCATCGCGGCAGAGTGACCAGCCAAGTCGGATCAATGATAAATATCAATTGATCGATGAAAAAAATTGCGAATACGTAGGGATACGGTAAGCTTTTTCGAATAAGGGAGGCTTACTTCCCAGGCCAATCACCGGGGGGGACATGGCCGAGAATGATGATGGAGGGCCCGACGGGTTGCCAAACCCGGCGAGAGCTCAAAAATCCGGACACGCGAAACAAACCGGGGGAGATCCCCATCTGAGCGTCAGTGATCACCGCACGCTTGAACGGGCCATTCGTGGCTCGGTTTCAAGTATTGTCGGTGCCAGTCATCCGGATGGCGTTCCGCAGTTTCCAAATCACGGTCCGGGCGGCGAAAGCGACGTAACCCTGTATCCGGAACTTCATCCGATGGCGCGTCAGATGCCGGGGGCGGAGTTGGCTATCGGCTATCGCAGCAGCCTGCTGAACTGCCTGATTGATCATGACCCGCGCAGTCACCGCAGTTTCACCGAAGAATTGCTGCGCGCTTCTATCCCGGTTCGCACAATGGCCGTGCATCTGTTCGCCCCTGTCGCAGCGGAGCTTGGAAACCGGTGGTGCACGGACGAGGCTGATTTCATGCAGATTGCCGTGGCATCGACCCGACTCAGCATGATTGTCAATCATGTGTCCCATGCGGGCGCCCTGTCGATGGATGAGCCAAGCGCACAGCGGCGCGTCCTTCTGGCCCGGACGCATGGGGCGCAGCATACGATCGGCGTTTCCATTGTGGCCTCATGCTTCCGCGACATGGGCTGGGCCGTCGATGGTGGCAGTGACCTGGAGATTGACGAAAATTTATATACAAGGCTGTCCGGCAAACCGTACGACCTGCTTGGCATTTCTGTCAGCCGCGTCGATGAGGTACGGGACTGCTCCGAGGTGATCCGCCGCGTACAGACCACACCCAAGACCCGGCGGATGAAAATTGCGATCGGCGGGCCTGCCGTTGTTGCTTCACCGATGGCGTTCCAACGCATCGGCGCTGATTTCGTGACGCGCTCTGCTCTCGACGTGATGCAATTGGCCAGCCACATTTGACAACCAGCCCTCCGACATATTCAAGGACACAGCCACTGGTCAATAGACCGGGGCATCCCTGACAGACGGCTTTGGGCCGCACCATTGCGAAACCGGAGCCTGGATGACGCCTCCGTTCGCTTTCGTGCCTGCATTGTTGGGGAAGTGACGGATAAGCGGCGACCCCGATATGGGACATCGCAGTAACGATCAGCGCGGATTTATCCGCGTCATGCCATAGCTCGCAGGGGCGACATCCACGCCCGCAACGTTACTGGCTGAGCCGCATGGCGAGCGAAGTACAGACCCGTCGGACCAGTTCCGCTTGCCGCGGGCACCCGGCCTTGGCCAAGGCGTTTTTAAGCTGGATGCGGGCTGTTCCCTCCGAAATCCCGCGTTGCTGAGCATAGTCGCGCAGCGACAGCCCATCGCAGAGGCCCGCCGTCAACCGCGCTTCCGCATTGGACATGCCGAACAGCGACGCGACCGCCGCCGGAGAGATGTTTAGAGGCCGGCCCGGTTCCCGCAACACCAACACCACGGTCCCGGCCATGTCCCGCGCACCCTGTCCCAACTGTGAACGCAGCCCCAGGGCCATGACCTGTACCGACGTTTCCACTTCCGCCCGGCCCAGCGTGAGCTGCGGTGACCGCTCCCCATCATCAGCCGCCACCTGCGCCAGCATGGATCGCAGAGCCCCGCTGTCACCGGGGTGAACGGCGCGGATATGTCCGGCAACCTGCCGCAGAACCGGGGAACGATCCAGAATGGACAAGGCTTCGTCGTTTGCCCACATGATAAAGCCGGTATCGTTGCACAGGACAAGACCAGCCCCCAGGGCGTTGCCCGCCTCCATCAGGAGATCGGCACGCGACACCGCCGCCTGCAATTGCCCGCTGATTTGAACGGCCTGACGCAGATGGAGCAGAAGCTGTTGCGTCAGCCTTTCCTCCTCCTGGCCCATCTGCTGTTCGGTTGTTGCCGGCTGATGAAGGATCAGGGCCAGGAAACGCCCAGGAGATAATTCAATAATGCCGCTGAGATTGGGTCCGAATTCCAGCATCTGGCGGCGACGCTGTATTTCCTTCAACTCCAGGGAACCTGCCGGAAATATCTCCTCATCCCGCTCTATGGCCACCTGTCCGACCATATGTTGTGTGGGGGGAATGCGAAGCCGGGGATTACTGTCGTTGTTAAGGATACGGTCATGGTTATGCTGATGGGAAAGCGAATAGGTATCCCGCATATTCCAGATCGGACGCGCAACCCCCGCCCTGTAGTCCAGAACCTGGACGACCGCGCTACGGATTGACATGTATTTGCAAAGGTGGTCGAGCGCCAGCGGCCACCGGTCAGGCGCGGAAGTGCAGGCATACAAATCCAGAAGCAACTCCTGCATGGCCCCCCTCAACGCGTTGTTATTATTTTATATTCCGCTCTGGTATCAGGTATCCAATCACGTCCATCAGATGTGAAAGCCTGTTCCCACGCCATGAATTTTCATGACCGAGCCTGTGACAGGCTTCACATCATCACTTTGATATCAGTTTATTCTGAAAAATTCATCTGTGTGCAAAGTAGGTGGCTCAAGACCCTGGTGCCGGTGCCAATGATGATGCCGACCTCGAACAAGCCACCCCACCGACTGCGCATCACCCCAATCCGGACCAGATGGCAGGGATCAAGATGCAGTGCGCGGCCATCTATCCCTGCATCTGATACGGCGCGAAATGCGCCACCGCTTCATTCACGGTCAGCACCCTGCCGATAGCGGGAAAGGCGCGCTGCGCGCAATCGGTGCGTTCGCACACCTTGCAGCCGACGCCGATAGGCGTCGCCGCTTCGAGATCGGACAGGTCCATCCCCTTGGTATAGACAAGCCGTCCGGCATGACGGATATCGCAGCCCAGGCCGATGGCGAACTGCTTGGCCGGCGTGCCATAGCCGCCGGCCCCATGGCTGACGGTACGCGCGACCCAGAGATATTGCCGACCGTCCGGCATCAGCGCCCGCTGCGTCAGGATGCGTCCAGGTTGGGCGAATGCTTCATGGACATTCCAGAGAGGGCAGGAACCACCAACGCGGGAGAAGTGGAAATCCGTGGCCGACTGCCGCTTGGAAATGTTGCCGGCCCGGTCCACCCGCACAAAGAAGAATGGCACACCACGCGCATCGGACCGCTGCAGGGTGGAAAGCCGGTGGCAGATTGTCTCGAACCCTACGCCGAACTGCCTTTCAAGCCGCTCGATATCATACCGCAGGGTCTCTGCCGCGGTCAGGAAGGGCTGGTAAGGCAGGATGACAGCACCGGCAAAATAGTTGGCCAGGCCGATACGGGCCAGCCGCCGCGCCTCTTCACCCGAAAAATCGGCTTGGGCGGTCAGCCTATCCAGTTCCTCCCCCTGTTCCAGAAAGGCCACCTGGGTTGCCATATGAAAAGCTCTCTGCCCCGCCGTCAGATCAGATGAAAGGTACAGGGTGCGGCTGGACAGGTCGAAACGGCGTGACGCCCGGTTGGCGTCAACACCACTTTCAACCATCACGACCCGCACATCATGGCGGCGTGCCAGATGGATCAGAAGGCCGGGTGCCATATTGCCGATGGAAAGATTAGCGCTGCGGTGCAGCTTCTCCGCAGCTCCGTCCAACTGTTCGACATGGTTGTGACGGGCATAGAAAAAGTCGCGCACCTCCTCGAATGGCATCAAGGGTTTGGGCGTAGCCTGCCATTCCTCACCCAGCCGGGCCGATACCTGTTCCAACCGCCCCGCGGCCTCACGATAACGGCGGTGCAGCGATAGGAGCGCCCGACCCACGGAGGGCATGCTGGATGCCAGCTCCTTCAGTTCGGCCAATGCCACACCGTCGGCGACGCCAGCCTCTGTCAGAGCCTCGCGCAGATCGGCGACCAGGCGGGTCTCCTCATCTTCGGAGAAAAGCTGCACATCGATGCCGAAGACGGCATTGATCTTCAACAGTACAGGCACCGTCAGGGGCCGCAGATTCTGTTCCAACTGGTTCAGGTAGCTAGGTGACAGTTCCAGCGCCCGCGCCAACGCCGCCTGGCTCAGCCCTCTTTCTTCCCGCAACCGACGCAGCCGGACACCGACAAACTGTTTGCGCATTATCTCACCATTCACTTCATTCACAAATTTGCAGGAGACCCTGCGCAACCCTTCACAATTTCAAGCATTTTCGCGCCACACATTTGCAAATATTGAGAATAAAATCACGTTTTGGCAAGCAGATTGGAGAGCAACCATGACCATACCCGCAACGGCAGCAGAGGGACCGTCTGTTAAAACCAGCATCATGTTGATGGAGACCGTGGCCGGCGACGCCGACGATCAGGATGGTATGCTGTCCGGCAGCAATGCCCTGCGCCTGATGGGCAAGGCCGCCCTGGCCGCAGCCAGCCGCCACACCAACGGCAAGGCTGTGATGACCCGGATCGACGATGTGCGGCTTTATCGGCCAGTGCCCGTCGGCAATCTGCTGGACCTGACAGCGCGGGTGATCCACATGAACGCGGACGTCATGACCATCCTGGTCGATGGCATGACCCAGCCGCCAACCGGGGGCCGCCGCACGCTGGCATTCAGCGGCTATTTTCAGATGACTACCGTGGCGTGACCATCTGTATCATCCCTATCTCGGTCTGACGCCCCTTTACCAGGGGACCGGTGCCGAGCCGGGGGCCTCACTGCGATGACGCTTCCCGATGGGCCAGCGCCATATGAACGAAGGCGCGGAGGTAATCGATATCGGCATCCGCCTCCCGGAAGCCCAGAAATATCTGCTTATCCACGCCATTCGGACCCAAACGCACCGGTTTCACCCCGAACTTCGCCCCGAACTCCTCCACCATCCAGCGCGGCAGCGCGGCCACACCGCGCCCATGCGATACCATCAGCAGCATGATGTCCGTCGTCTCGATCTCCTTGTGCCGTTTGGGGTTGATCCCTGCCGGCATCAGAAAGCGGGTATAGATGTCCAGACGGTCGGTGGGTACGGGATAGGTGATCAGCGTCTCCCCGGCCAGATGCCGCGCCTCGACATGATCGGCATCCCGCAGCTTATGGTCCGGCCCCACCACCAGCACCTGCTCGTAATCGAACACCGGCTCAAACCGCAGGCCCGACTTGAACAGCGGATCGGGGGTCACCAGCATATCGATATCATAGCCAAACAGGGCGCCGATGCCGCCGAACTGCACCTTCTGACGGACATCCACATCCACAAGCGGCCAAGTATCGAGATAGGGGGCGACAATCTTCAGAAGCCATTGATAACAGGGGTGGCACTCCATGCCGATACGCAGGTTGCCGCGCTCCCCCTTGGCAAACTGCTGCAACCTTTCCTCAGCATGGGTCAGTTGTGGCAAGAGCCGGTTGGCGACAGCCAGCAACCACTCCCCCGCCTGTGTCGGGCGCAGGCTGCGTCCCTCCCGGTGCCAGACCGCGATGCCGATCTGCTTCTCCAGTTTGGCGATGGAATGGCTGAGTGCGGACTGTGTCAGGTTCAACCGGTTGGCGGCGGCGGTCAGCGAACCCTGGCGATCAACCTCACGGATGATGGAAAGATGGATGCGCTCGAGGATCGACATGACAATTCCAAACATGATTTAATTTCATCAAACCATGAAATCATACCATTTTTCTTCATCGTTTCCAGCTCATATGGTCCGGGTCGTTCCCTAATACCAAGGCGAAGACCATGGCAACGACACACAATCTCGGCTTCCCCCGCATTGGCGCTAAACGCGAACTGAAGTTCGCGCTTGAAACCTACTGGAAGGGTGAAACCTCCCGCGATGCGCTGCTTGCCGCTGGTGCGGCGCTGCGTGCGCGTCACTGGCGTGACCAGGAGGCTTTGGATCTGGTGCCCGTTGGTGACTTCGCCTTTTACGATCAGGTCCTGGATATGAGCTTCACGCTGGGCAACCTGCCGGAAAGGGTGCGAGGCTTTCACGGGCCACAGTTGGACAATTACTTTCGTGTGGCACGCGGACGTTCGGCCACGGGCACGGCAGACCACGCGGCCTGCTGCGGTGGCGTGGCGGCGGGCGAGATGACAAAATGGTTTGATACGAATTATCACTACATCGTCCCGGAATTTGATGCCGATACCCGTTTCACGCTGGATGCCTCCCGCCTGCTGGAGCAGTTGGCTGAGGCCAGGGCGCAGGGTGTCGTGGCCAAACCGGTAATCATCGGCCCTGTCACCTATCTGGCGCTGGGTAAGGCAAAGGACGGCTCCGACAAGCTGGCCCTCCTGCCCCGCCTGCTGGCGGTTTATGCGGAACTTCTGACGGCACTTGCCGGTCAGGGCGTGGAATGGGTGCAGATTGATGAACCAGTTCTGGTCACCGAACTGGACACCGCATGGCGCGACGCTTTCATCCCGGCCTATGCCGCGCTGAAAGAACGCGGCGTCAAGCTGCTGCTGGCAACCTATTTCGGCCCGTTGCGCGAAAACCTAGATCTCACAGCCGGGCTGCCGGTTCAGGGCATCCATCTGGATACCATCAATGCCCGCGACGAGATCGAAGCGCTGGTCCATGCGGTGCCCGGCGACCGGGTCATCTCGCTGGGCGTGGTCAATGGCCGCAATATCTGGAAGACCGATCTGTCGAGTGTGCTGAACTGGCTGGAGCCACTTTCGCAGCGGTTGGGCACACGCCTTTGGATTGCGCCCTCCTGCTCCCTGCTGCATGTTCCGGTCGATCTGGCCGGGGAACGCAAGTTGGACGAGGAGGTCAAATCCTGGCTGGCCTTCGCCATCCAGAAGCTCGATGAGATCAAGATACTGGCGACAGCACTAGATAAAGGCCGCGACGCCGTCGCCGGCGAACTGGCCGCAAACGCCGCCGCTATTGCCACTCGTAAAGGCTCCCCCCGGGTCAACAATCCGATTGTCAAGGAGACCTTGACCCGTATCGATGCCGGGTTGGGCCGGCGCAAAAGTGCCTATGCCGAGCGTGCCGCCAGACAACAGGCGCATCTGAAACTACCGCTCTATCCCACCACCACAATCGGCTCCTTCCCGCAAACCAGGGAAATCCGTCTGGTGCGTAGTGCGCTGAAGGCTGGCAACCTGGACCTGGCTGCCTATAACCAGGCGATGCGTCAGGAGATTGAACGGTCGGTGCGGGAGCAGGAAGCACTGGACCTGGATGTGCTGGTGCATGGCGAGGCCGAGCGCAATGACATGGTGGAATATTTCGGTGAACAGTTGGACGGCTATGCCTTCAGCCAGGGGGGCTGGGTGCAGTCCTATGGCTCACGCTGCGTGAAGCCGCCAATCCTGTTCGGCGACATAAGCCGGCCGCGCGCGATGACCGTGGATTGGATCACCTATGCCCAGTCACTGACCAACAAGCCGATGAAGGGTATGCTGACCGGACCGGTCACAATTCTGAACTGGTCCTTCGTACGTGATGACCAGCCGCGATCGGTTTCATGCTACCAGCTTGCCTTGGCCATGCGTGCGGAAGTGCTGGACCTGGAGAGGGCCGGCATCCGCATCATCCAGATTGATGAGGCGGCTTTGCGGGAAGGTCTGCCGCTGCGCCGCTCACAATGGCGGGAATATCTGGACTGGGCGGTGGAAAGCTTCCGCATCACCGCCAACGGGGTGGCCGATGACACCCAAATACACACCCACATGTGCTATTCGGAGTTCAACGACATCATCGCATCCATCGCCGATATGGACGCCGACGTGATCACCATCGAGACGTCGCGTTCAGACATGGAACTGCTGGACGTCTTCGATCATTTCAACTACCCGAACCAGATCGGCCCCGGCGTCTATGACATCCATTCGCCGAACATCCCGACGCAAGACCAGATGGTCGCCCTAATGAAGAAGGCTGCCGAGCGCATTCCGCCGGAACGACTATGGGTCAACCCGGATTGCGGCCTGAAGACGCGCCAATGGAGCGAGGTAGTGCCAGCCCTTGCCAGCATGGTCAATGCCGCCCGGACCTTGCGCGCCCAGGCGGCATGACGGGATGAAGGATGGTCACTGTTGGCGGCGCCAAATGGGGACCGTTGCTCCCACATCCTCCCGTTGGCTTGCGCCGCCGGGAGGATGTGTAGGTCAGCTGTAACGTTTATCCAGCGCATCCCAGGCGGGCTTGCCAACCAGACGCTGACGCTCCGCAAAGGGGGTGACGAGGCCGCTATCCTCCGTCACTGCCTTCTCATCACGCAGAACCGTCAGCGCCTTTTGCATGCCCATCACCGCCCCCTGCAAAGCGGCGTTGGCATAAAGCACGATACCATAGCCCAATCCGGCCAGGTCCGTGGCATTGAAAATCGGCGTCTTGCCGCCGATGACCATATTCATCAGTTGTGGCCGGTCCAGACGTTTTGGCAAAGAACGGACTTCTTCGGCCTTGGTCACCGCCTCCACGAACAGGATGTCGGCCCCGGCCTCCGCGAACATCTGTGCCCGTTCGACGGCGGCCTCAAAACCGTGAACGGCAGCCGCATCGGTACGGGCCATGATCAGCAGGTCCGGGTCGCGTCGGGCATCGACGGCAGCCTTGATCTTGGTTACCGCCTCCTCGGTGGAGATCACATCCTTGCCATTGAAATGACCGCAGCGCTTTGGCGCCACCTGATCTTCAAGCTGGATGCAGTCGGCACCCGCCCGTTCCAGGGTGCGGACCGTGTGATAGACGTTCAGCGCATTGCCGAAGCCGGTATCAGCATCGACCAGCAGCGGCACATTCACCGTATCGCGGATGCGGGCCGTGTGATCCGCAATCTCGGCCAGCCCCATGAAGCCCTGATCGGGCAGGCCGAACCACATGTTGGTGACGCCGGCCCCAGTGACATAGATCGCCTCGAATCCCAGATCCTCCACCACCTTGGCGGAAAGGGCGTTGAAGGCACCGGGAACAATGACGCCACGGCGGGCTTCCACCAGGGCTTTCAGTTGCTTGCGGGTAGACATGACTTTTCCTTGATTGAGGGTGGTCTTCAGGGGACCGAGAACCACTACGGCGGCCACCGCCGCTGCGCCGCACCTGTGGCGTGAAGCCAAGCCGCGGATGCGGCGCCGGCACTTGAGGCACACGAACTAAAAACTGTCGGCGGGCACGCGGACCCAGCCTTCCATCAGGATACGGGCGCTGCGGCTCATGACGGCATTGGTGACCCGCCAGCGCCCCTCGGCAAAGGCGGCCTGTGACCCAACGCGCAGTGTGCCAGACGGATGGCCGAAACAGACAGCATCACGTTTTCCACCGCCGGATACGAGATTAACCAGGGTGCCCGGAATGGCCGCCGCCGTGGCGATGGCCACCGATACCGTTCCCATCATCGCATGGTGCAGCTTGCCCATCGACAGCGCCCGGACCAGCAGGTCAACATCTCTGGCAGCGAGATGCCGGCCGCTGGGAACCGTGTGATCAGCCGGTGGCGCCACAAAGGCAATCTTGGGCGTATGCTGGCAGGTCGACGCGTCGGCGACCTGCCCGATCAGGCCCATACGCACAGCGCCGATGGCGCGCAAGGTCTCAAACCGGGCAAGCGCCACCTTGTCTTCATTGATATCGCCCTGCAGCTCCGTCCCACGGCAGCCGACATCCGCGGCGTTGATGAAGATGGTGGGGATGCCAGCATTGATCAGGGTGGCGCGCAGCCTGCCACCCGGGACAAGGACCTCCGGCACCTCCAGTTCATCAACCAGATTGCCGGTGGGAAACAGGGCACCGCCATCGCCCCCCCCATCGGCGGGGTTCAGGAATTCCAAAACGATCTCCGCCGCCGGAAACGCGACGCCGTCCAGTTCGAAGTTTCCGGTCTCCTGCACCTGTCCGCCGGTAATGGGCACATGCGCGATGATGGTTTTGCCAATATTAGCCTGCCAGATGCGGACGGTGCAGATGCCGTCCATCGGCACACGGGCCGGATCGATCAGACCGGCATGAATGGCAAAGGCCCCCGCCGCCGTCGACAGGTTGCCGCAATTGCCGGACCAGTCCACGAATGCCCTGTCGATGGACACCTGACCGTAAAGATAATCGACATCATGTTCGGGCTGCGTGCTTGTCGACAGGATAACGGCTTTGGCAGTGCTGGAACTGGCGCCTCCCATGCCATCAATATGCTTGGCATAGGGGTCGGGGCTGCCGATTACCCGCAGGAAAAAGCGGTCGCGCGCCGCACCCGGCACCCGGCAGGGTTCCGGCAGGTCATCCAGACGGAAGAACACGCCCTTACTGGTGCCCCCGCGCATATAGGTAGCGGGAATTCGGATCTGCGGTACGGATGGCATCAGACCGCTTCCTTCTGCTGGAGATGTGAAGCCAGGAAATCCTCAGCGAAGCGCTGCAATACCCCACCAGCCTCATAGATCGACACTTCCTCGGCGGTGTCCAGACGACAGGTGACGGGCACTTCCACCCGTTCCCCATTACGGCGGCGAACGATCAGGATCAGGTCGGCTCCTGGCTGGCGGTCACCGGCCACGTCATAGGTTTCGCCGCCGTCCAGTTCCAGGGTCCGGCGCGTGGTTCCCGGCTTAAACTCCAACGGCAGCACACCCATACCGATCAGGTTGGTGCGGTGAATGCGTTCAAACCCCTCCGCCACGATGGCCTCCACACCCGCCAGCCGCACGCCCTTGGCAGCCCAGTCGCGGCTGGAGCCCTGACCATAGTCGGCCCCCGCAATGATGATCAGCGGACAGCGGCGGTCCAGGTAGGTCTCGATCGCCTCCCACATGCGCATCAGTTTGCCATCCGGTTCCACCCTCGCCAGCGACCCGGCCTGCGCCACACCGTCCACTACAGCCATTTCATTGAGCAGTTGTGGGTTAGCGAAGGTAGCGCGCATGGCGGTCAAATGGTCGCCACGGTGTGTGGCGTAGGAATTGAAATCCTCTTCCGGCAGACCCATCCGCGCCAGATGCTCCCCTGCCGCAGAACCGGCCAGGATGGCATTGGATGGCGACAAATGATCGGTGGTGATATTGTCGGGCAGAATGGCCAGCGGGCGCATATCCTTCAAGGTACGCGGGAAGGCCGCCAGGGCACCCACGCCCTCAGTGTCCCAGTAGGGCGGGCGGCGGATATAGGTTGAAGCCGGGCGCCAGTCATACAGGGGACTGACATTGCCCCTACGCCCCCGGCCGGCACCGAACATCGGCTCATAGACCTGACGGAACTGCTCTGGCTTCACGCTGGCCGCAACGATGACGTCAATCTCGTCATCTGTGGGCCAGAGGTCCTTGAGAGTGATCGGATTGCCCTCGCTATCGGTGGTCAGCACGTCCCGTTCGATATCGAAACGCACCGTACCAGCAATGGCGTAGGCCACCACCAGCGGTGGGGAAGCCAGGAATGCCTGACTGGCATAGGGATGGATGCGGCCATCGAAATTTCGGTTCCCGGACAGCACAGCCGTCGTATAGAGACTGCGGTCGACAATCTCCCGCTGGATCGCAGGGTCCAGCGCGCCTGACATGCCGTTACAGGTGGTGCAGGCATAGGCGACGATGCCGAAGCCAAGCGTCTCCAGCTCCCGCAGCAACCCGGCCTCTTCCAGGTAAAGACGGGCGACCTTCGATCCCGGCGCAAAGGAGGTTTTGACCCAGGGCTTGCGCATCAGCCCCAGCGCGTTGGCCTTCCTGGCCAGCAGGCCAGCGGCCACCAGATTGCGTGGGTTGGACGTGTTGGTGCAGCTGGTGATGGCGGCGATGATCACCGCGCCATCGGGCAACTGCCCCAGGCTCTCCTGAAGCAGGGCGCCAGCCAGATTTCCGGCGATCCCGCGTTCCGTAAGCGCCGTGGTCGGCAGGCGTCTGTGCGGGTTGGACGGGCCCGCCATATTACGCACGACCCCAGACAGATCGAATTCCAACACCCTTTCGTACACTGCCGTCCTCAACGCATCGGCCCAGAGACCCAGTGTCCTGGCATAGGTCTCCACCAATGCCACCTGTTCCGGCTCCCGTCCGGTCAGGCGCAGATAATCGATGGTCTGCTGGTCGATATGAAACATGGCGGCAGTGGCACCATATTCGGGGCACATGTTGGAAATGGTGGCACGGTCGCCGATGGACAGGCTGTCCGCCCCCCGGCCAAAAAACTCCAGCCAGGCACCGACCACCCGCTCCTTGCGCAGAAACTCGGTCAGGGCCAGTACGATATCTGTGGCCGTGATGCCGGGCGGACGCCGGCCGGTCAGGTGGACGCCGACAATTTCAGGTAGCCGCATCATCGACGCCCGGCCCAACATCACCGTCTCCGCCTCCAACCCGCCGACACCGATGGCGATGACGCCCAGCGCATCCACATGCGGCGTATGGCTATCAGTGCCAACGCAGGTATCAGGAAAGGCAACGCCGTCCCGGACCTGGATGACGGGGGACATCTTCTCAAGGTTAATCTGGTGCATGATGCCGTTGCCGGCGGGGATCACATCCACATTTTCAAAGGCATGTCGGGTCCATTCGATGAAATGGAACCGGTCGGCATTGCGACGGTCCTCCACCGCCCGGTTCTTCTCGAATGCCTGCGGATCGGTGCCGCCATATTCAACGGCCAGGGAATGATCGACGATCAACTGTGTTGGTACCACCGGGTTGACCTTGGCAGGGTCGCCGCCCCGGCTGGCAATGGCATCGCGCAATCCAGCCAGATCAACCAGGGCTGTCTGACCCAGGATGTCGTGACAGACGACACGGGCCGGATACCAGGGGAAATCCAGATCACGCCTGCGCTCCACCAGCTGACGCAGGGCGTCGGTCAGAAAGGTGGGGTCGCAGCGACGGACCAGCTGTTCAGCCAGAACCCGGGACACATAAGGCAAACCCGACCAGGCACCGGGACGGATGGCATCCACGGCGGCAGGCACGTCAAAATAGTCGAGGGCGGTATGCGGCAACTTCTTGCGATAGATATTCTGCATCGAACCGCCCTCACTGCCGCTGGTCAATGGCGATGAAGGCGCGGTCTTCCGGGCCGACATAGTTAGCGCTGGGCCGGATGATCTTGTTGTCGATGCGCTGTTCGATGATGTGGGCCGCCCAGCCGGATGTGCGGGCAATGACGAACAGCGGCGTGAACATCGCCGTCGGCACCCCCATCATGTGGTAGGAGACGGCGCTGAACCAGTCCAGGTTCGGGAACATCCGTTTGACCTCCCACATCACTGCCTCCAGCCGGGCCGCGATATCGAACATCTTGGTTGATCCAGCCTCACGCGAAAGCTGTTGGGCAACCCGACGGATCACCTCATTGCGGGGGTCGGACACGGTGTAGACGGGATGACCAAAGCCGATCACTACCTCCTTGCGCTCCACCCGCGCGCGGATGTCCGCCTCCGCCTCGTCCGGACTGTCGTAGCGTTTCTGAATCTCGAACGCGACCTCATTGGCCCCCCCATGCTTGGGACCACGCAAGGCGCCGATGGCACCGGTAATGGCGGAATACATGTCGGATCCCGTACCGGCGATGACGCGACCGGTGAATGTGGAGGCGTTAAATTCATGCTCGGCATAGAGAATCAGTGAGGTGTGCATCGCCCGCTCCCACTGTGCGGGCGGTTTCCGACCGTGCAGCAAATGCAGGAAGTGCCCGCCGGTGCTGTCATCGTCGGTATTGACTTCTATGCGCCGGCCATTGGTTGACCAGTGGTACCAGTAGAGCAGCATCGACCCCAGCGAGGCCATTAACCGGTCGGCGATGTCGCGGGCGCCGGGAATATTGTGGTCGTCCTTCTCCGGCAGGGCACAGCCCAGAGCCGAGACGCCGGTCCGCATCACATCCATGGGGTGAGCGGACGCCGGCAGGCATTCCAGGGCCTGTTTGACATTGGTCGGCAGACCGCGCATCGCCTTTAGTCGGGCCTTGTAAGCACGCAGTTCGGCGGATGTTGGCAATTTGCCATGAACCAGCAGATGGGCCACCTCCTCGAACTCGCAGCGCTCCGCGATGTCCAAGATGTTATATCCCCGGTAATGCAGATCATTGCCGGACTTGCCAACAGTGCAAAGGGCGGTGTTGCCGGCGGCGACGCCGGACAGGGCCACCGACTTCTTGGGCTTGAAGGAGGACGCCGTCTCGGGCGATGCAGCACTCATGGGGCATTTCCTGCTGATGATGGGCCGGTCTGGCCGCATCATCGGGAGGTCGCCCCATTTGGTGAATGGTTGAAATGGTGAAGATTTGCCGACGGGTTATTGCGAAGTGGTGAATGTTGTGAAGAACATGGATCAGGCGGTTTTAGGTTGACCCAAAGCCGCGCCAGCGCTTGAGGAAAACGAACGGCTGGAGTGTATTTCAGTGCTGTCCCTGCGGTGCGGACGATGGCTGGCCCAACGCGCCACCATAATCCTCCGCAGCCTGCCAGGCCGCCGGCGCCAGCGCTGACATCTTTTCAGCCAACATTGCCGCTGTCGCCTGCTCCCCCTTCATGAGGTTGGTTTCGATGGCAGCCGCCATATGC
>JAEMSB010000856.1 GCA_016463045.1 Niveispirillum sp. | reverse complement strand
CCTGTGAAGGCGTGTTCGAGATGGGAGCGACGGCATGATCCGGCTGGGCGATGAGGCCGTGGTGAAGCGGGCCTTCACGGCGCAGGATGTGGCCGATTACCAGGCGCTGGGCGGGGCGGAAATGCCGGCAGGCGAAGTGCCGGAACCGCTGGTGGGGGCGCTGTTCTCCTACCTGCTGGGCGTCAAGGTGCCGGGGCCGGGGACCAATTACCTGAAGCAGCAGACGCGGTTCCTGAAGCCGGTGCCGCTGGGCGGGGAACTGACGGCGCGCGTGGCCGTGACGCGCATCCGGGCGGACAAGCATCTGGTCGATCTGGAGACCACCTGTCACGGGCCGGACGGGGTGCTGCTGGCCGATGGGCGGGCGTTGGTCTATGTGGAGGATGTGGCGGATAAGGGGTGGTGAGAGGGTGAGTGTACCCCCGTCAATCCCGATACCCCGGCGACACCCGGTCCAGCTTGCGCAGCAGGGCAGGCCAGATCAGGTGGTTAGCGGCAGGCGCCACGGCCATGCGGCCCAGCGCCATGTTCTTGTCGATCACGCCGGGTTCGGTGTCGTACAGGGTGCGCCCGGCCATGGACAGGGTGCGGACCTGCATGGTGCAGGCCCGTTCCAGGAAATACATGCGGGTGAACGCCTCTGCCACCGTTGCTCCCACCGTCAAGGTGCCGTGATTGCGCAGCAGCATGGTAGATCTGGCTCCAAGGTCCGCCTGCAGGCGCGGCCTTTCGGCATGGTCGAGCGCCACCCCTTCATAATCATGATAGGCAAGGTCGGCCAGGACCAGCTGTGCCGTCTGGTTCAGGGGCAGCAGCCCCTCTGCCAGCGTCGCAACAGCGGTGCCGTCGGGCGTGTGCAGATGCATGACGCAACCGGCATCATCCCGCACCTCATGCACCGCCGAATGGATGGTGAAGCCGGCGGGGTTCACGGGATAGGGGCTGTTATCCAGCTTGTTACCGGCCATGTCGATCCGGACCAGGGAAGAGGCGGTGATCTCCTCAAACAGCAGGCCGTACGGATTGATCAGGAAGTGATGATCGGGGCCGGGCAGGCGGGCGGAGATATGGGTGAAGACCAGATCATCCCAGCCGTAAAGGGCCGTCAGCCGATAGGCCGCCGCGAGATCACGGCGGATCGCTGCCTCATCCTTAACCGCCGCACCGGCGCCGCCGGCCCCGGCAATCGCCATATTCTGCGTCATCGCACCCTCCCCTTTCAAACGCTTGTTTGGATGGAGTGTAGCGTTGTTGCCGCGACTTGTCTTTACCCCAGCACGCGATACCAGGCCTTGAAGGCGTTGGTGTAGAAGCCGGGATTGAACAGGGTCCAGGCCCCCAGGCTGGCCGGCAGGGTAAAGGCCTTGGCGGCATCTTCCATGGGCATACCGGCAGTATGGGCGCGCCGCGCCGCCGCCTCCACCGCGTCCAGCAAACCCTGGTAGCCTGACAGGTCGGCAGCGATGGACAGGGGGCCGTGGCCGGGAACGATGGTGGCGGTGCGGTCGGACAGCAGGGCCG
>JAEMSB010000855.1 GCA_016463045.1 Niveispirillum sp. | reverse complement strand
GAGAAGAACGAGCGCTCGGATGGGCGCAGGATGGCGCGAAAAATGGCCGTATAGACAAGCGCCATACCCACATACTGCATCAGATTGGCCAGCAGCGACGCCATCTGGAACTGCATCATGTGGCCGACCAGGCCTTCGGAAAACGCCGGATTGACCGCATCGGCCATGTCAGGGTCCGGCATGTTGGCGAACATCTCGGCCATGGCCGGAATCATCAGGCCAAAAGCAGCAACCATGGGTGCCGTCATCAGCAGCCCCCAGACAAGCACTGAAAACGGCCGTCGCCGGACAAGGCCGAAGCCCTCACCGATCGCCGTTCCAATCGAAAATCGCGCCATTTCAGCCTCCCCCGGGACCAAAGCAAACTAGTCCCTTTCCTCCGTCGCCGCCAGAAGCCGCCCGTAACGGGCACTCAGAGGCCCGTCCACGTGATCGGCGCCAGCCGCGACGGCTGCGCGTTCCGTGCGGATCAGACTTCATCGCGCGGCCTCACCCGGAGTCCAGTATTCCAGCTGGCGATAGGCTGTCCCCAGCAGAGCAAATGTCAGGGGCAGTTGCAGCCAGACAAGGCCAACGACAAGGATCACCGGGCTGATCGGTACGGCAAGTCCGGCAGTCCTGACCACGGCCAGCAGACCGGCCATCGGCAGGGCTGTGATGATGAGCCCGGCCAGCAGCGGCCAAAAGCTGCCATAGACAATGCCCATACTGTTCAGCGACACCATCTGTTTGCGGCCCATCGTGGCCGGGACGAACAGGGACAACCGAACCACAAACAGCAGCGGGATCAGCAGTGCAGCGGCCCCGGGTGCCAGCAGGCCAAGCTTCCAGGCCGAACCGACGCGGTCCCAGTCACTGGCCTGAATCGCCGCAGCGTAGGGCCCGGCCGTGCCTAGGATGGCCAGAACTGCGAGGGCCAGAACGATCACGGTCATCGCCACAAAGATCAGGCAGAACAGGGCCGACACAACCAGCCGGACCTCCGGCCAGCCGAACTGGAGGCCGGCGGGGCCCAGACCCAGCGCCCGGGCGGCCCGGACATCCTCCGTCACGGACAACCGCGCCAGCCCGCCCACCGCAACCAGGGTCGTCAGTCCGGCCGCAAACGCCCACACCGGCCCCGTCCAGCCTGTCAGGACCACGAAAACAGGCACCAGCCACACGGCCGTGCAGACCAGCAACGCGCCGGCGGCGCCCAGCCAGAGCCCCGGCATGGCGCGCAAGATCGACCCGAGCGCCGCCTGAAGGTTCAGGCGACGGCTTCCCACATCCTTGTAGCTCATCAAGCCCCCCTGCTGAGCATCAGGCCCCCTTATAACCCTCGATGTCGCGGCCTGACAGACGGCTGCTGACGAAGTGCGCAAGCGTGTCTAAGAAGCCGCATGACCATTCCCTCCCCCATTCATGTCATCGGCGGCGGGCTCGCCGGATCAGAAGCCGCCTGGCAGATTGCGCGCGCCGGTGTGCCGGTCGTAATCCACGAGATGCGCCGGCCCGGCGTGACCACCGACGCCCATCACAC
>JAEMSB010000326.1 GCA_016463045.1 Niveispirillum sp. | reverse complement strand
GTCTTGGCTCCGATCGTGAGTGGTGAATATTTACTATCGACATAAATAATATTTACAAACATGAGTTTTAAGAGATAATTGAAAATTAATATTTTAATCATTTGCTATAATTTTAGCTTTTACGTAGTGATGTGTGCTATATTTTTTCTGCAATTTCTTTCGTGTTGGGTATCAGCTCATCAACCACACTCATTGAGAAGACCGGCCATGAGTGAAGGATGATGACGGCGGTTGATTAACCAGTCGATCCATTCGAGGGTTGCGTATTCAAGGGATTCAACAGATTTCCACGGCCTTTAACTGCGGATGAGCGCGGCCTTTTTCCACCGGCCCGCATGTTGCCGTTCAGCGTTTTGCTGCTGCTGGCGCTGTGCCGCAGGGGCGGTGTCGCGGACAGATGGCGGCGGTTGGAACAACGCGCGACAGGCTTACACGTCCCAGGCCGAGGCGATCTATACCTAATTGTGCCGCAGCCGCCTTTGACAGGTCGATGTGGCGACCGGGTTTGAACGGGCCGCGATCGTTGATCCGGACCCTTACTGACCGACCGCTTGCTGTGTCGTGGACATCAACAATCGTGCCGAAAGGCAAGCAGGGATGGGCGGCGGTCAGCGCGCCTTGATTGAATAACTCGCCGCTGGCTGTGGGGCGGCCATGGTGGCCGGGTCCGTACCAGGAAGCGGTAACCCCGATCGGCTGATCAAGCGTGCATGCCGCCGAGGCTGCATCTGCGGGGCTGGCCAATGCCAAGAGAAGGGGGACGACCCAGAGGAATTTGGACCGCATTGCTAACTCCTTGTGTGAACCTTTAGCAATCAGTTGCCGGATTTTTACGGAGTTCAGCAAATAAAAAACTACTTATGCTTGACGTTAAGGCGAGTTGATTATGGAATAAGAGAATTTTGATGTATTTTCGTGGTAATAGGCATGGAATATTGAGGTCTTCCGGGAAGATATTCCGTCGGGCCCTGTGGTCGCCGAGCGCCGCCCAGCGGCGGTACGAAATATCCGGAACGACATCATGTCCATCACGAAAAGGTGGCGATCATCGCTGGCCCGGCTTTGCCGGCCCTTGCTTCTGTCACGCTTGCGGCCCTTGCTGGACCCGAACTGGCGTGTTCTGACGACGGGTTGGAACGGCCGGCTGGAGATCAATGTCGCCTGTGGGCAGTTGCTGGTCTGTGGGTCGGATTACGCCGAGATCCGGCCGATATCGGATCTGCGCGAGGCCACCGCGTGCGAGCATCGCGACCGTCATGGCCGCAGACGGGCCGATATCCGGCTGCGACTGGGCGAGAATGCCGGCGATGTTGCCATCATCGGCTGCTCGGGCATGGTGGAGGCTCGCCATATTGCCGCCTTGCTGGGTATCGCCATGCTTGGACGGCTGCGGGCCGACGCGGCGGGACCGCACGTCTGGTCAGCAGAAGCTGCCATCTACAGCCGCCTGTCCGGCACCCACTGAAATTGCGGCGGGGCCGTCCGGTCCCTTCCGCATTCCGACCGGTCCTCCAAGGCGACCGGTCTATCTCCAACACCTGAGAACAATCGATCATGAAAAAGAATATTGTCGCCTATGCTCTGCTGCTGTCACTGGCGGCTGCACCTGCTGCGCTGGCCGCCGATCTGGCCGGAGGAACACTGACTGGCAGCGTGGCCGCCACCAGCGATTATGTCTTTCGTGGCGTCACACAGACCGACGGTGACGCTGCAGTACAGGCCGGTCTGACCTGGAGCTATGAAAGCGGCGTTTATGTCTCCGCCTGGGGATCGAACGTCGATTTCAACGATGACGAGTCCAACCTGGAGGCTGATTTCACCCTGGGCTGGTCGGGCAGTGCCGACAATATTTCCTACGGCGCCAGCGTCATTTACTATGCCTACCCCGGCGTGCCGGGTAGGTTCGACTATAATTATGTCGAGGCGTCAGCCAATATTGCCATCGACTTGGGTGTCGTGAAGCCGGTGGCCGCGATCTATTACTCCCCCGATTTCTTCGGGACGGAGGATGACGCGCTGTATTTGACCGCGGGCTTCACTGCCCCTGTCACCGACAGCCTGCGCCTATTCGCCAATCTCGGCTATCAGGATTACTGCAGCGCCACCAAGGATGTGACCGACTGGAACGCCGGTTTCGTCTGGAGCCTGGGCGGCTTCGATCTCGACCTGCGCTACGTCGATACTAATGCCGGCTATCTCGGTCGTCTGGCCGACGAGCGCGTGGTCGCCACCGTTAGCCGTTCCTTCTGACCCCGCTGGAACGGCAATGGCGGCGGGGCTCTCAACGAAGGGACCGCACCTCTTCGTCGAGGTCCCGCCGCTTTCTTTCCATGGAGATAACCATGTCCGAGCTTTCGGATGCGGAGAATGCCGACCTGTTGCCCCGTGCCGATGGTCTTGCCCGGCAAATGTTCCTCACGGTGCAGCATGCAGCAGGAGGGCCGGCGTGCGTGGCGCTGGTGCGACAGGCAGCGCTGGTCAGGGCCGTGGCTCGTCGCCTTGCCTGGTACGGCATTCCAACGACTGTGTGCACGACCCGCCAACCGGAAATGCTGTGCCTGACCATCCACGGGTCAGCCTGACGCCGGACGTTATAAATGAATTTTTACTTTTTGCGATCCGAATACCCATCGAACCCTTACGCGTCCACGGGTTCTAATCCACCATCCTCCGTGCGCCTGCACGGGTAATCGATGTGGGGTACCATGACAGACATCATCATCATCGCACTGATCCTGGGGCTTTTCGCCCTTGGGATCGGCTATGCCTATGCCTGCGAGGGGCTGTGACACGATGCTGGATTTGATCCTTGGTGTCGGCACGGCTGTGGGCCTTGCCCTTTACTTGATCCATGTCCTGTGCCGGCCCGAGCGCTACTGAGCGACGCCGGCCTTCGGAGTTTCGGATTTGACCCTGATCGGTTGGATGCAGATCGCGCTTTATTGCGCCATCATCATCGCCGTCACGCGGCCGCTGGGCGGCTTCATGACGCGCATTTTCACGGGGGAGCGTACATGGCTGTCCCTTCCGCTCGGTCCGCTGGAGCGAGGCTTCTACCGGCTGGCGGGGGTTGATGAGCGGGCGGAACAGCATTGGCTGACCTATGCCGTCTCTATGCTGCTGTTCAATCTGGCCGGTGCGGCGTTCCTTTATGCCATCCTGCGCGTGCAGGACGTGCTGCCGCTGAACCCGCAGGGCTTGCCGGCGCTGCCGGCGGAACTGGCCTTCAACACCGCCATCAGCTTCGTCACCAACACCAACTGGCAATCCTATGGTGGGGAAACCACCATGAGCTACCTGTCGCAGATGGCGGGCCTGACGGTACAGAACTTTCTGTCGGCGGCCACGGGCATCGCCCTGGCTCTGGCCCTGGTGCGAGGGTTCGCGCGCAAGTCGGCCAAGACCATCGGCAATTTCTGGGTGGATATGACCCGCGCCACGCTCTATGTGCTGCTGCCGATCAGCCTGCTGGCGGCGCTGTTCTTCATATGGCAGGGCGTACCCCAGAACCTTGATGCCTACACGGTGGCTACGACCGTTGAGGGTGCACAGCAGACCATCGCGCAGGGGCCAGTGGCCAGCCAGTTGGCCATCAAGATGCTGGGCACCAATGGCGGCGGTTTCTTCAACGCCAATTCGGCGCACCCATTCGAGAATCCTACGGCCCTGTCGAACTTCGTGCAGATGTTGCTGATCTTCGCCATCGGCGCCGGTCTGACCAATGTGTTCGGCCGCATGGTGGGTAACGAGAAGCAGGGCTGGGCCATTCTGGCCGCCATGGGCGTGCTGTTCATCGCCGGCGTGGCCCTGGCCTATTGGGCAGAGGCGGGTGGCAATCCGCTGTTCGCCGGGTTCCATGTCGATCAGACGCTGGGCAATATGGAGGGCAAGGAGGTGCGGTTCGGCACGGCCATGTCCGCCCTGTTCGCCGTCATCACGACGGCTGCGTCCTGCGGGGCCGTCAATGCCATGCATGACAGCTTCATGCCGCTGGGCGGCATGATCCCCATGATCAACATGCTCCTGGGCGAGATTATCGTCGGCGGCGTCGGGGCCGGGCTTTACGGCATGCTGCTGATGGCGATCATCGCGCTGTTCGTGGCTGGCCTGATGGTGGGCCGCACGCCCGAATATGTCGGTAAGAAGCTGGAGGCACGGGAGATCAAGATGACTGTGCTGTCCATCCTGGCCATGCCCGCCATGATCTTGGGCTTCACGGCTGTGGCGGTCGTCCTGCCTGCCGGCCTGTCGGGTATACAGGATGCGGGGCCGCATGGCTTCTCGGAAGTCCTCTACGCCTACACCTCGGCGGCGGCCAACAATGGCAGTGCCTTCGCCGGACTGACGGCCAGCAATGTCTGGTACAGTGTGACGCTGGGCATCGCCATGTTCGTGGGCCGCTTCTTCATCATTGTGCCGATGCTGGCGGCGGCCGGGTCGCTGGCGTCGAAGAAGCTTGTGCCGGCATCGGCAGGCACCTTCCCGACCACCGGGCCGCTGTTCATCGGTCTGCTGGTGGCGGTCGTCCTGATCGTGGGCGGGCTGACCTATTTTCCCGCCTTGTCGCTGGGGCCGGTGGTTGAGCATCTGATGCTGACCGCCGCCGTGGCCCCGTGAGCGACCGGAGAGAGACAATGAGAAACGCGGATATCGTTACCGGCCACGGCAACAAGCGGCTGGCCCGGGCGTCCTTCCTGGATGGCGCCATCCTGTGGCCGGCAGTGCGCGCCAGCTATGCCAAGTTGCACCCGGCGGTGCTGGTGCGCAATCCTGTGATGTTCCTGGTGGCTGTGGTTGCGACCTTAAGCACCGTGCTGTTGCTGCGGGATCTGGCCGCCGGGAACGGAGCGACCGGCTTTTCCATCCAGATCGTGTTGTGGCTTTGGTTCACGGTGCTGTTCGCCAATTTCGCCGAGGCCGTGGCTGAAGGGCGCGGCAAGGCCCAGGCCGCCAGCCTGCGCCAGGCCCGCACCCAGACCATGGCCAATCGCCTGATCGGTGCGTCGCTGCCCGACGGTACCCGATCCGTTCCTGCCGCTGATCTGGCCGTGGGCGATCTGGTGGTGGTGACGGCGGGCGAACTGATCCCCAGCGATGGGGAGATCGTGGAGGGCATCGCCACCGTCGATGAAAGCGCCATCACGGGCGAAAGCGCACCGGTGATCCGCGAAAGCGGGGGCGACCGTTCCGCCGTCACCGGCGGCACGCGGGTCCTGTCGGACCAGATCATCGTGCGCATCACGGCGGCCCAGGGCTCCACCTTCCTGGACCGGATGATCGCCCTGGTCGAAGGGGCAGAACGACAGAAGACGCCGAATGAAATCGCGCTCAACCTGCTGCTGGTCGGCCTGTCGCTGATCTTCCTGCTGGCCGTCGTCTCCATCCCCGGTTTCGCGCTTTATGCCGGCGGGTCCGTGTCGGTGATCGTGCTGGTGGCTTTGTTCGTCACCCTGATCCCCACCACCATCGGGGCGCTGCTGTCGGCCATCGGCATTGCCGGCATGGACCGTCTGGTGCGGTTCAACGTGTTGGCAACCTCGGGCCGCGCGGTGGAGGCGGCGGGCGATGTGGACACGCTGCTGCTGGACAAGACAGGCACCATTACGCTTGGCAACCGCCATGCTACCGAATTCCTGCCCGTGCAGGGCGTGACGGAACGCGAACTGGCGGAAGCGG
>JAEMSB010000854.1:693-1526 GCA_016463045.1 Niveispirillum sp. | reverse complement strand
GACAGATAGCGCCGATTGATGAGGCTGGGCACGACCGATCCCATCAGAGCGATCATAAAGCAGGTGGGCACAAGATCGAACAGCAGGCCGCCAGCACCTTGAATGGCAACCTCATCCGCGCCGCCAAAGGCAAGCCAGGTGAAGCCCAGGTTCAGGGCGCTGTTGATGGCCATGCTGACCGCCGTCTCGCGTGCGATCAGCCAGCGGTTCATGCCGCCGCCCCATTACGCCTGGCAATCGCCCCCAGATAAGTGGCGCTGGGCTTTGGCGTGCGCTTCATGGACTGACGGTCGACAGCGACCAGCCCAAAGGTGGGGCGGTAACCGAAAATCCATTCGAAATTGTCCAGGAACGACCAGTGCAGATAGCCCTTCAGCGGGATGCCGTCGGCCAGACAGGAGCGCATTGCCGTCATGGCCCCGTCAATATAGGCGACGCGACGGGTGTCATCCGGGGTGGCAATGCCATTTTCAGTGACATAGACGGGGTTGCCCGTGGCGGCGTGGGCATAGCGAATGGTGGCGCCCAGACCCTGGGGGTAGAACTCCTCCCCCGTCTGAGTCAGTTCCACCCCTTCCGGCGGGTGCATCACGCCCTTGGCGTCGAACCGGTTGCGGCCATAAGTCTGCACACCGATGAAATCATCGGCCTTTGCGGCGTCCAGCCATGCCGCGTTCAGATAATCATGCACCTTGTCCCGCACACTGTCCGCCCCCACCGCCTGATCATCGACCAGGGCCAAGGAGACGCCGACGGGGAAGTTTCCTGGCCCGGACTTGATGGCGGCCGCAGCCTTGCGGTGACCCTCCAGCATGTTGGGCAGCATCGCATCC
>JAEMSB010000854.1:0-683 GCA_016463045.1 Niveispirillum sp. | reverse complement strand
GTCCCCGAACTGTGCTGCGGAGAAGCGGTCAGACCCGGCCAAGGCGGCACCGCCCTGCATCGCCTTACCCATATCCGCGATGATCGGCGGCGGCAGGATGACACGCAGCAGACGGCCCAGATTGGGTTCGTTCAGGGTGGTGGCGATGCCCGCATGCTCCCCCACTGCTTTCACCGCCCGTTCACAGAAACGGGCAAAGCGGTCGGCGGAACCTGTAACCTCCCATCCCCCACGCTTGGCGAACCAGATGGGCGTGGTGAAATGGTTGAAGGTGATGGCTGGTGTCAGGCCCTTCTCCCGGCAGGTGGCGGCAATGCGACGGTAATGGTCCAGCGCTCTATCATCAAACCGCCCCTCCTCCGGCTCAATCCGTGACCATTCCAGGGAAAAACGGAAGGCGTTCAGACCAAGACCGGCGGCAAGGGTCAAATCATCGGCGTAGCGGTTGAAAAAATCACAGGCGATACCGGATTTTTCCATGAACGGGCCGGGTTGCAATTGCTCCAGCAGCCAGATGTCGCTGTTGCTGTTATTGCCCTCGGTCTGATGCCCGGAGATGGCAGCACCCCAGAGGAAACCCTCGGGAAACGCGCCGCTGGCGGCACCTGCCCGCCCTGGTAGCCCCGACAGCATCATCGCTGCCGGAAGACCCGCCAGCAGGGTCCGGCGATGCACATTGATCT
>JAEMSB010000853.1 GCA_016463045.1 Niveispirillum sp. | reverse complement strand
CCCGACGATGCCATCGGGATACACTATGTTTCGCCGCATCGGCTGCATCCTGCGCTGCCCCACCGATACCGGCGCGTTGGCGCATTTCCTCCAGCGCCCGCTCCGCCTCCCGTAATCTGACCGAGGTTTCGGCCAGATCATTCTGTGCACGCTCAATCCGGGTCGACAGGTCCGCCACCTCCGCCGCCATGGCGTCGGGGTCCAGGCCGGTCACGGAATGGCGAAGCTGTTCGGGGTCCTGCCCGTCACCGGCTTTGCGCAGTTCCGCCTGCAAGGACAGCGCGCTGGCCCGCAACTCCCGCCGCCGCGAAGCCGCCGCCACCAGCGCCGGCACATCATCATCCCCGTCCGCCAGACGATGCAGATGGCGCAGATCGGACAGGGCGGCGGCGGCATCGCGTGCGATCCGTGCGGCGTCCCCGGCCCGCTGGGCCGCCTGATCCCTGGATTGTTGCAGGCTTTCACGGCGTGCCGCCAGGGTCCGGGCCTGACGCAGCGCATCGTAAAGAGCCGTCGCCGCCGCGTCAGCGGCCACATCCAGGCCGGGCACCATTTCCGCCGCCGCAGACAGCAGGGCCGCACTGTCGTCGCGATAGGCACCGATGTCGCGGTCCAGGCCGGCGATGCGGTGATCCAGATCGCGGATCTGGCGCAATTCCCCGGCAATATCCTCCCACACACGCAGGGCGGCCTCCGCCTCTGCGGGCAGGGCCTGCGCGGCCAGCCCGATGCTGGCCATGTCGGCGGCCCAACCGCTACCCCAGCCTTCCAGCGCCCGTTCGGCGGCGGCCAGATCATCGGCGGCATTGTCCAGGGCTGCGCGGACCAGGGTCAGGCGCTGTTCAGTCTTGCTGGCGGCATCCGCCGCCTGCCGCGCCTGGGCATATGCTGCCTCTGCCGCCACACGCAGGGCGGGCAGGGTGTCGCTGCCGCCATCTTCCCCGCCGGATAATATCAGGACGTGGCGCAGATGGGCCGCACATTGGCCGGCATCATCACTGACACTGTCGAGCGCTTCCTGCAACTGCGCCTGCTGATCCCGTGCGGTCAGGATTGTTGCCGCCTGGGTCAGGAAGGCCGCCATCTCCGCAGGGCTGCCGGGATTGATGCCGGCGGGCCGCCAGAGGTCGGCCCAACCCTGCGAAAGGCGCTGCTCCTCCTGTTCCAGGGCTTTCGCCTCACGGGTGAGGGTCGACAGCCGGTCAGCGCTGGCGGCCAGATCACTCTCGGCCCGCAGGTAATCGGCCACGCGCTGCGCGTCGCGGTCGCGGCGGTCGGCCAGATCGTCCGCCGCCCGGATGGCGGCATCGAAGGCCGGGACGGCATCGGCGGGAGCCGGAGTGCCCTGGTTCAGGTGGGGGCGCAGGATGGCCCAGTGCCCGTCACGGTCGCGCCTTGCCTGGGCGATCAAGGCCGGGGTCGGCACATCACCGGCACCGGACAGGGTGCGCAGCGTCTGGCGCAGGCGGGCCGCCTCCCCCACTGCCGCGCGCTGATCCTCCATCAGGCGCAGGCGCTTATTCTCC
>JAEMSB010000852.1 GCA_016463045.1 Niveispirillum sp. | reverse complement strand
CACATCGATTTTGTGTTTCACTTGGTTGCGTAGCGCGGATTAGGCGAAGCCATAATCCGCGCTACGACCCGCGGCTTTCGGAACATCGCCGACATCATGTTCAACAATGTTTCACAGGGTTAATTTTCCGGCGGCCCCGGCACCTGCACCCGGATGGCAGCGCTGGCGCGCTGGCCGGTGCTGTCCATGACGGTCAGGCGGGAAAAGCCGGGGCCGGCGGGGCGCCAGAACCGGCTGTCATCGGGCAGCGGCACATTATCCGCGACCCAGCGGTAAGGTGGCCGCCCGCCCGCCGCCGACAGGGAGACGCCATCGGCCAGCGCTTCCACCTCCGCCCCGTCGGGCGGGAACAGGATGCGCAATCGTTCGCCACGCTGCGTCGCCGCCACCGGCCCGCCGCCATCCAGCCGGGCCAGACCCGGCGGCGGCGTGGTACGAAGCAGGGCATGGTCGGGTTCCGGCACCGGCCTTGTCGGCCCGTCGGGGGGCAGCAGGTCGAACACCCGGAACAGCAACGGGGCCGCCGCCTGCCGTCCCGCCGCTCCGGGCCGGGGCGCGCCATCGGCACGCCCAACCCAGACGGCCACGGTGTAATCGGTGGAAACACCGACGGTCCAGGCGTCGCGAAAGCCAAAGGAGGTACCGGTCTTGAACGCCACCCGCCGTCGCCCGGCAATCCCCTGCCCCCCGGCCAGACCATCGGGAACGGGACTGTCGCGCAGCACGGCCAGAACCGCCCGCGCCGCCGCAGCCCCAACCAGCCGGCCACTGGCAGGGGCCTCCGGCATATCAATCCGGTACCGTAACGGTCTGGTGACGCCGTCATCACCCAGCGCGGAATAGAGCATGGCAAGGTCGGTCAGCCGGATGCCGACACCGCCCAGGGCCAATGGCAATCCCGGCTCTGCCGCCGGTGGCAAGGATAGTTCCGCTCCCGAAATGGTTAACAGTGCCGCCAGCCGCGCCGGCCCCACCCGTTCCAGCACCCGCACGGCGGGGATGTTGAGGGAGCGTTGCAGGGCGTCGCGCGCCGTCACCACGCCGTGGAAGCCATCATCGAAATTGCGCGGCAACCAGTCCCCGAACCGCTGCGGGGCATCATCGATCAGGGTGCCAGGATGCAGGGACAGATCATCGAAGGCCAGGGCATAGATAAAGGGTTTCAGCGCCGATCCCGGCGACCGCACGGCCCGTGACAGGTCCAGCTGCCGCACGCGCCAGTCTCCGCTGCCCAGATGGGCCAGGACACGGCGGTCCTGGTTGGCGATGACCATAACGGACAGGTCGCCCCCCGCCTCCATCCGCGCCTGTTCCGCCCGGCCCACGGCCTCCAGCGCGCGTTGCAGGTCGGACCGCACACCGGTGCGGATGTTGGACCCCGGACCGACACCTGCCACCAGCCGTTCGGCCAGATGCGGGGCCAGCATGGGCAGGGGCAGCATGGTGGTGGGCAGCGGCTCGGCCTTGGCCGCCGCCGCCACATCCGCCGCGATCAGGCCCGCCGCCACGGCCCGGTCCAGAACCTTGG
>JAEMSB010000011.1:18705-21720 GCA_016463045.1 Niveispirillum sp. | reverse complement strand
CTGTCGTCCTGATCGGATCGGTGGCCAGCCGGTTCGGGGAGTTGAAGGGCTGGTTCGGCCTGGGGGCCGTGGCGGCGTCGTTCAGCTTCTTCTTCACCCTGGGCTTCGGCGCGCGGTTGCTGCGGCCATTATTTGCGCAGGCAGCGGCATGGCGGGTGCTGGATGGGGTGATTGCCCTGGTGATGGGCGGATTGGCGGTCAAGTTGCTGGTGTAAGACCAGCGGCATGAGTTTTTTACGCATGCTGCTGGAGGCCGGCGACCGCCGGCCCGGCGCTCGTGCGCCGCAAAGTCAAGGCGGCGGATGCCGCCGCCCGGCGTCTGAGGGCAAATGCCAACGCTGTGAAACATTTCGCCCTTCGTTTGGGCCGCCAATTCCGGTAAAGGGAAAGTCCGGTCCCTCAACCATACCGCAGGCCCATGCAGCAACCGGCACGGCAGATCCTGACGCTTTTCCCGTTGGCGCTCACCCTGCTGCTGGCCCTGCCAGCCACGGCGGCGGAGCCCCGGCTGATCGGGATTTTCCGGGACTGGAACGCCTTCATGCTGGAGGAGGCGTCGGGTCCCGTCTGCTGGATGGTGTCGCGACCCAAGAAGATGGAAGGCGATTTCACCAAACGCGGTGATGTCTTCCTGATGATCACCCACCGCCCGGCGGAGCGGACCTTTGATGTGGTGAATTTCATCGCAGGCTACCCGTTCGCCGAACATGCCGAGGTGCAGGTTCAGGTCGGCAAGCAGAGCTTCAAACTGTTCAGCAAGGATGAACAGGCCTGGGCGCGCGAGGCCGACACCGATCACGCCATCGCCCAGGCGCTGCGCCAGGGATCGACCCTGGTGGTGCGCGGCACCAGCCTGCGCGGCAGCCGCACCACCGACACGTTCAGTCTGGCCGGCAGCGGCGGCGCCTATCAGGCCATCGGCGATGCCTGCGCCGAACGGGCGGCGGCCCCCCCGCTGGTGGAACCGCCGCCGCAGTGATGTGACCTTACCCCAGGCCCTTCTCCACAAACGCCGCCATGCGGCGGGCAAAGGATAGCGGGTCGGGAAGTGTCTCACCCTCCAGAATGCGCGCCTGATCCAGCAGCAGCCAGGCCGCATCCTCCAGCGAGGTCGCCGCGCCGTCCTGCGTCGCCTTCTCCGCCAGACGGCGGATCAGCGGATGGGTGGGGTTGATCTCCAGCACCCGCTTGGACGCGGCATCGGCTCCCAATTGCCCATGCTGCTTCAGCAGGCGCTGCAGGTGGATATCCATGTCGCCATCATCGGCCACCAGACAGACGGCACTGTCGGTCAGGCGCTCGGACCGGCGGACATCCTTGACCTCCTCACCCAGGGTCAGCTTCAAAAGGGCTGTCAGGGAGGACAGGTCGCCATCCGACGCCTTTTCCTTCTTTTCGTCCTCCGGTTTCTCCTCGCCCTTGATCTTGGACAGGTCGGCCCCGCCGCGCGTCACGGACTTGAATGGCTTGCCATCGGTCTCGCGCACCGACCCGACCCAGAACTCGTCCACCGGATCGGTCAACAGCAACACCTCCACGCCCTTGGCGCGGAAACCTTCGACCTGCGGGCTGCGGTCCACGGCCGATTTCTCATCGCCCGTGATGTAATAGATGGCGTCCTGGCCTTCCTTCATCCGCCCGATATACGTGGCCAGGCTGACCAGCTCGCCCTTGCTCTCAGTCGTACGGAAGCGCAGCAGCTTCAGCAGGTCGTCGCGGTGGGTGAAGTCTTCATACAGCCCTTCCTTCAGAACAGCCCCGAACGCATCCCAGAAGCGGGCGTAGTCGCCGGCCTGCTCCGGATCGGCGGCCTTCTTGTTCAGGTCACCCAGCACGCGCTTGACGATCCCGGCCTTCAGCTTGGCCAGCACCGGGTTGTTCTGAAGCATCTCGCGGCTGACATTCAGCGGCAGGTCTTCGCTGTCCACCACGCCCTTCAGGAAGCGCAGGTACGGCGGGACCAGCCCCTCCGCCTCATCCGTGATGAAGACACGGCGGACATACAGCTTCACATGATGGGCGCGGCGCGGATCGAACAGGTCGAAGGGCCGCTGCTGCGGCACGTACAGCAGGCCCGTATATTCAATCACGCCTTCCGCACGCCAATGCAGGGTCAGCCACGGCTCGTCAAAGGCGTGGCCGACATGGTGATAGAATTCCTTGTACTGCTCTTCCGTGATCTCTGACTTCGACCGCGTCCACAGCGCATTCGCCGCATTCACGCTGTCGGTCGTGTCCGCGCCCAGCAGGATGGGCACGGCAATATGGTCGGAATAGGTCTTGATGACATGGCGCAGGCGGTGTTCCTCCAGGAACTCCGTCTCCGCCGCGCGGATATGCATGGTGATGCGGGTACCGCGCGCCGGGGCATTCTCATCCTCGGCCACGGTAAAGCTGCCCTGGCCGTCGCTGACCCAGCGCCAACCACTGGTCTCACCCGCCTTGCGGCTGAACACCTCAACCTTTTCCGCCACCATGAAGGCGGAATAGAAGCCGACACCGAACTGGCCGATCAGGCTGACATCCTTTTTACTGTCGCCCGACAGGTTCTTGACGAAGGCCGACGTGCCCGACCGGGCGATGGTGCCCAGGTTGTCCACCAGATCCTGGCGGTTCATGCCGATGCCGTTATCGATCAGCGTCAGCGTCTTTGCATCCTTGTCGGCGACGATGCGGATCTTGAAGTCAGGGTCATCCCCCAGCAGCGACCCATCGGTCAGCGCCGCATAGCGCAGCCGGTCGCACGCGTCCGACGCGTTGGAGATCAGTTCCCGCAGGAAGACTTCCTTCTCCGAGTAGAGGCTGTGCGCCACGATATCCAGCAGGCGGCTGACCTCGGCCTGGAAACTGAGCCGTTCCTCGCTCATCTCTCTCACCTTGCTCTGCGATTTACATCCAATGAGGGTGGCCTTGAAGCCGCTGCTGGATATGGGGCAGACGGTGGCGGAGCGCAAGCGGGGTTTCAGGCCAGCAGATCACGCACACTGGCCGCCAGGGCACGGGCCGCTGCCGATG
>JAEMSB010000011.1:17393-18695 GCA_016463045.1 Niveispirillum sp. | reverse complement strand
CCTCAGCGCCGGAGGCGTTGTCGCCGTCATTGTTGTCCAGATCGGCCCCGATGATGGTACCCAGAGGGGCCACGCCAAGGCCCGCGCGCACCGCCGCCATCAGGGCCAGACAGCTTCCGCCCGTGAACGTCTCTCGCCATGGGATGCCGGCCTGATCAAGCACCCGGATCGCCACCGCCCGGACCGAACAGGGAGAGGGCAGAAGCACCAGGGGCAGGGGGCCATCGGAGCCGGACCATCCGGGCGGGACGCGCCATTGCAACGCATCGCTGCCCAGGATCTCTCCCCCTTCCGCCCCATGCTCCCGCCGGATGATGGCCAGATCAATCTGGCCGCCCTCAAACCGATCCCGGATATCAGCCGACTGACCCAGATGGACGGCCATGGTCGCGTGCGGCGGCAATGCCATCCGCACCCGCTTCAGCGTCAGGTCGAGATGGGTACCCAATGCATGGTCGCTGATCCCGATTGTGATGTGTGAGGGCACAATATCGACCGCGGCAATCGCCGCCTCGTGCGCCGCCAGCAGGGTTCGCGCATGATCAAGAAAGGCTGTTCCCGCCTCGGTCAGGCGGACAAGGCGGGGACTGCGATCCAGAAGCCGTCTGCCAAGGGCCGCCTCCAGCGACTTGATGCGCTGGCTGACAACGGGCTGGACGGTACCCGCCGCCTCTGCCGCGCGGGTGAGGTTGCCATACTCCGCGATAAGGGCGAACAGGCGGACGGATTCAAGATCAAGCATCATATGAAATCGCTATGGTAATTATCAAATATCATAGCGTTCACGAATGAATTTCAAAAGGGCAGAAAGGGGCATCCAACCCCAACAGGAGATGTGTGATGCCCATGATCATTGTGCGCTATGTAACACCCGACCCACGCCCCGACCTGCGCGCCCGGATCGCCGGACTGGCGGCCCGGTTGGGAGCGGAAAAGCTGGGCAAGGATCCCGGCGTGACGGCGGTGCTGGTGGAGCCGGCGGACCCCGATGGCTGGTTCATCGCCGGCAAACGGCCCACCGATGACGGCCTGTCGGCCTTCTGGCTGGATATCAAGGTGACGGCGGGCACCAACACCAAGGCGGAAACCACCGAGTTCGTAAAGGCGACCTATCAGGAAATGGCCGACCTTCTGGGTCCGCTCCACGAGGAATGCTACGTCTATGTCCATGAAACCAACGGCGATGCCTATGGTTATGGTGGCCGGACGCAGAATGGCCGCTGGGCAGCCGCACACCCGGGCTGAACGCAGATGTGATGAAACAGGGAGGATGGAGAAAATGGCGCGCCCGAAAGGATTCGA
>JAEMSB010000011.1:0-17293 GCA_016463045.1 Niveispirillum sp. | reverse complement strand
ACCTCTGACCCCCAGATTCGTAGTCTGGTGCTCTATCCAGCTGAGCTACGGGCGCATCGCCATGATCGACCGGTCTGGATGAATTCGGAATGGCGCGCCCGAAAGGATTCGAACCTCTGACCCCCAGATTCGTAGTCTGGTGCTCTATCCAGCTGAGCTACGGGCGCGCATTTTCCGATTTCCGGTACCCTGTGAGGGGTGCCGTCCGGTGAGGTGGCGCTTGTATCCGATGCGGATGGGGATTGCAACGGGATTTTGTGGGGCTTGTGCGCAACGCCGATCTGACGTGATTGCCGTCCGCCCCGGCATCGGCTATTCCTGCCCGAAACCCATGATAGCAGGCCCGCCTTGACCAACAAGATTCAGAACCCCGACAAGAATTTTCCCGTCACCTGGGAAGAGCTGCACCGCAATGCCAAGGCGTTGGCCTGGCGTCTGGCCGATCATACCAAATGGAAGGGTATCATCGCCATCACGCGTGGCGGTCTGGTTCCGGCCGCCATCATCGCCCGCGAGCTGGATATCCGGGTCGTGGAGACGATTTCGGTCAAGAGCTATGACCACCAGACCCAGGGCGAGATCCGCGTGCTGAAGGCCGCCGATGCCGTCACGGATGGTGGCAAGGACTGGCTGCTGATCGACGATCTGGTCGATACCGGCAAGACGGCGGCCTATGTGCGCAAGCTGCTGCCCAACGCGCATTTCGCAACCATCTATGCCAAGCCGGCAGGCCGTCCCCTGGTCGATACCTTTATCACCGAGGTCAGCCAGGATACCTGGATCTATTTCCCGTGGGATCTGCTGCCCGTCAGCTACCTGCAGATCGAACGGTGAGTTTGGCTTGACCTGTCTGTGGTGGGGCGGGGCTGCGTAACGGCAGTTCCACCCCGCCCAGCAGGAAAGTAGTGGCAAGCGCCAGCAGCGGTGCCGCCACATCCCGCTGACGTGCGGGCGACACAAGGTGCGAGAGCAGCCAGGCCGCCGATGGCCGGCCCCGCGCCCCGCGCTGTAACAGCGACACCAGGGTCAGCAGCGCCCGTTCATCGGTCGACAGGGCCGAACGGCAGCCATTGCCGATATCAGGCCGCCCCGCCGGATATTGATGCAGCAGTTCCATCACCTCTTCCCAGGCGATGACCGCGTCCTCCCACCCTTCGGGCAGCAGGCGCTGAAATTCCATCTCCACCTGATCCCAGCGGAAGCGGCCATGGCGCCAGCGCCGTGCCGACCAGAGCAGGATCTGTTCGCCCCGCGACAGGGTGAAGACGGTGCCGCCCTCCTGTAATCCGGCCAGCAGGCGGACACGGTCCATATGCGCGCCATCCGGCTGTTCCGGCCCCGTTTGCGCCGTGCCGGCCGCCAGGTCGGGCCACCACAATGCCATCTCGTTCATCACCGTCTCCGACGCCGTCTGATCTGATGTCAATGACGCTATTGCGAATCGTTCTTAATTGCAAGATGGAAAACGGAGAATGCCGTTGGGGTGGCTGACCCGGTTCAGTCCGGCTTTTCGGCGGATGCGGGGAGCACTGGTACGGGTTGTTTGCAGATGGCCCGCAGGGCGGTCCATTCCTCACTGGTCAATGTCTCACCCTGCGTGCGGGTGCCCGCGGCGGCGCGGTCCAGCGTGGTGATCCGCTCAGTAAGGGTCGGGTGGCTGCCCATCCATTCGGCCAGCACGCCATCGGCCTCCGGATGCTCGTCCCGGATCGCGGCGAACAGTTTGGACAGGCCGGCGGGTGACACCCGTGCCTGGCGTAGCGCATCTAGTGCGAACTGGTCGGCCTGACGTTCCTGATCCTGGCTGAATTCCGATTCGACGATCTGTGCCACGGCGACGGCCAGCAGTCCGCCCCCCACATCGCCCACGATCATGGAGACAAGGGTGGAACTGAGGCCATAGCGCATGACCCGCTCCATGGAATGGCCGTGACGCAGGTGACCCAGTTCATGCCCTATGACGCCCAGGACGGCGTCCGGTCCATCGGCCTTGTCCATCAGGGCCGTGGTGACACTGACGTGACCGCCGGGCAGGGCAAAGGCGTTGGGAAGGTCGCTGTCGATGATGTGCAGGCGCAGGCCCTGACTGTCGGGCAGCCGTCCGGCCAGTTTCAACAGGGCCTCGCGCCCCGTCGGGGCGGCGCAATGCTGGTTCCCGCCTTTACGCGTCAGCACGGAGGTGGCCAGGACCTGCACCTGATCGCCAATCCTGGTCTGTACCCAGTCCGGTACATGCGGTGCCAGGACGGAGGCCAGGGCCGGCAGCACGAAACGCAGCATGATGAACAGCGACAGGATCGCACCGCCGATCCAGGCATAAAGCGGCAATTCCCGCCGTTGTCGGTGTTCACGGTGGACCGGTTGCACCATGCCCGCCCCATGGGCCAGGGTCAGTAACCGGTCTGCATCCGCCACCGCCAGAACGGCATGGGCATCCGCCGACAGGCCCAGGCGAAGACGATCATCAGCAAAGGGGCCAGGAACCGGCGCCACATCGCGCCAGTTCCAGCGGTCAAGCTCCCTGTCCCGGTCCCGGAGAATGACCAGGAATGGGTGCTGGAAATCCAGCAGCACGGGCAGGGTGCGGCCCGTGCGCCGGTCCTCATAGGTTGCTTCGATCAAGGTCACGCGCCGATCCCGATATCGCCAATGGCATCGGCCAGCCCTTCACCCCGGGTCGGGGCCGGCTGACCACGGTTCAGGATATCATCCAGGACGCTGACATGATGCAGCCGCAGATGCAGACCAATGACACGCAGCAATTCCACCTGCACCCAGGCCACAGACAACAGGTTCAGCAGGGCTAGAATCAGGAACAACGCGAAGAAGACCGTGATCACCATGCCAATCGACTTGCCGAACACCGCACCGCTGACGGCCATCAGGCCGGCGATGACAAACAGTGCCACGATATAGAACACGAACGCCATGATGGGCACATGCACCACCTGTCGCCAACTGATGGGCAGATCGAAGCGCATTCCGTCCAGCCACGTCTCCCCAATGAACAGGGTGGTGCGGCGTACCACATAGGCGAACCAGAGACCGAAGCCCACGAAGATGGCAGCGAAACTGCCGAAGAAGCCGGGCAGATTGAATTCCGGTTGCGGAGGCGGTGCCACACCAGCCGCCTGGGCCGCTTGCGCAGCCGCGGTCCATTCCGACATGGGCATGACGATGCTGAATAGGAAGCCGTAGCCCACCAGCAATGTCAGCCAGGTGGGAATCCAGATGCTCCACAGCCCGTCTGCCCGGGCAGCAGCACCGAAACGGGCCGTGCCGAACCAGGTGATGCTCTGGCGGAAATTGAAGGTTTCGGCATCAGCCATGGGCTGGATCAGGCCCAGGGTCAGTGCCGACTTCAGATAGGCTTTCAGGTGCACGGCCATGTACTTTCCAAGAGCCTTATCCTGACCACCATGGATGCCGCGCCATTGCGTGCGGGTCAGCAGATAGCGGCGGGCGAAGTAAAGCGCCATCAGGCCCAGCAAGCCCGCCCCAAGGCCGATGATGAATTGCATCACCACATGCGCCACAAACTCTGTGGGCGGGATCAGGCTGTTCAGCAAAGTGATCACGCCCAGAAATGGTAGCAGCACAACCAGCGCCACCAGGAAGCCCACGAACAGTTCCTTGCCGGTGCCGGTATAGGCGAAACGGTCGCCGCGCAGGGTGATGGCGGACCACAGGCGCTGTCGCACCTTGGTGCGGGCCCAGAACCGGTAAATGCCCAGCGTGATGACGGTCAGGAAGGTGTTCAGCAGCAGCAGCCCGATCAGGGAGCCCCGGTCGATATTGACCTGTATCCAATCACTGTCCGGTGGCGTCCCGTCGCTGCCGGGCGCTGTGGGTTCGTCGCTCAAAGGCAGGCTGGTCAATTCATCCCCCCGATTGGTTGCAACCGCAGAGTATGGTTTCCGTCCAGGCGCGGCAAGCTGTCGCGGGGGGAATTTGTCAATTATTTCAGTCCCATACAGAGGTATGCGGAGCCTGCCCACTGGAGACTCAGTAACTGGTTTGCGAATCGCTCTCATTGGCATCTTGACAGGTGGCAGGGGCGGGCCGACATATCGGGCGGATTTAACCGCCGATGGCCCAGCCATATCAGGAGCCGATGATGAAAATGTTCGCCCGCCGTACCCTGCTGCGCACCCTGACCCGCCAGGCGGCGGGTATCGGCCTGGGTGCCGCATTGCTGTCGCTGCCGGTCCTGGCGGCGGGCGCGGCAGAGGTGAATATCTATTCCTCCCGTCATTACGATGCCGACAAGCTGCTCTATGCCGCGTTCGAGAAGGAGACGGGCATTCAGATCAATGTCATCGAGGGCAAGGATGATGAACTGATCGAGCGCCTGAAGGCCGAGGGGCGCAACAGCCCCGCCGACATCCTGCTGGCCGTGGATGCGGGCCGCCTGTGGCGTGCGCAGGATGCCGGCGTGCTGCAACCGGTGAAGAGTGCGGCGCTGGAAAAGGCGGTGCCGGCGGAATATCGGGAGAAGGATGGCTACTGGTTCGGTCTGTCGGCGCGTGCCCGCGTCATCATCTACAACAAGGACAGCGTGAAGCCGTCGGACCTGTCGACCTATGAGGATCTGGCCGATCCGAAATGGAAGGGCCGCCTGCTGGTCCGGTCTTCCACCAATGTCTATAACCAGTCGCTGACCGGTTCGATCCTGGCCGCCCATGGCGCGGAAAAGACCGAAGCCTGGGCCAAGGGCATGGCCGCCAATTTCGCGCGCAAGCCGCAGGGCGGCGATATCGACCAGATCAAGGCTGTGGCGGCGGGTGAGGGCGATGTCGCCATCTCCAACACTTATTATTTCGCCCGCATGCTGAATTCCAGCAACCCGGCGGAGAAGGCGGCGGCACAAAAGGTGGGCCTGTTCTTCCCCAACCAGAAGGACCGCGGCGCGCATGTGAACATCTCCGGCGCCGGCATCGCCAAATATGCGCCCAACCGCGACACGGCTGTGAAGTTCCTGGAATTCCTGGCCACGCCGGAAGCGCAGAAGATCTTTGCCGAGGCCAATTATGAATTCCCCGTGGTGGCCGGCATCCCGTCCCACCCGGTGGTCGCCGCCTGGGGCGACTTCAAGCGCGACAGCCTGAATGCCAGCGTCTATGGCCAGAACAATGCCGAAGCGCTGAAGATCATGGACCGGGCTGGGTGGAAGTGAGTTTTTCGGGCCGTTGTTCCCTCACCCTCCCGGTGGCTCCGGCCGACGGGAGGGTGAAGGAACAACGTTTGAGATGCGGGGTGAGGGAGCGACGGCAGAACCGCTCAGAACCCCGCCTCAACCGCCCCGACCTTCACGCCCGCCCGGTTGCGCAGTGCCGGGTTGACTAGCGGCTGCAAGGCCGTCCAGTCGGCGTCGGTCAGCAGGCCCAAACGGCGCAGCACAGCTGCCATGGCGGGGCCGGCGGCGCGTTTGGCGCCATCATCGATCTTCACCGCGATGGCGATCCCTTCCTCCGGGACCACACCGACGCTGACGCCCTCCGCCCCGGCCTTGGACAGGATGCGGCTGCCGACCGTCTGCATGAACAGCGTGTCGAAGCCTTCGGTGCCGCTCACGAGTTCAGGGTGCGCACCCCAGGCGGCCAGCAGGCGCTGCGCCGCGTCGGCGCGAGCTGACGGCAGGTCCTGTGGATCGGCCATGCGGGCCATGCCGAAGGCCAGCGCCTCCAATGGCAGCCCGATGGTGGGGATGGAGCAGCCATCGATACCCCAGGGCGCACCCGTCAAATCCTGTGCTGTCACCTGCTCCATGACGCCCAGGATACGCTGCTGCACCCGGTGCTGATAATTCACATAGCCACGGATGGCCTCCCCCCGGTGCAGGGCGGTGGTGACCATGCCGGAATGCTTGCCCGAACAATTATTGTGCAGGGTCGTCGGCTCCTCCCCCCGGCGCAGCATCCCCTCCCAGGTCGGGACTGAATAAGGGGCGTGGCAGCCACATTCCAGGTGGTCCGGCGTCAGGCCGATGCGCGACAGCCAGGCGGCGACACGGGTCGTGTGGATCGCTTCGCCATCATGGCTGGAACAGGCCAATGCCAGTTCCTCACTGCCCAGGCCGAAGGCATCGGCGGCCCCGGTTTCCACCAGCGGCAGGGCCTGCAAGGCCTTGTTGGCGGAACGGGGGAAGGTGATGGCCTTCACGTTGCCGAAACTGGCCAGGACATGGCCGTCGGCCCCCACCACCACGGCACGTCCGCGATGGATGCTTTCCACCAGCCCGCCGCGCGTCACCTGAATCAGGATGGGGTTGGCGCTGTCATCGGGCAGGCGCACGGCGATGCCGCCCGTAGGGCCGGTTTCGGGATGGTGATGGCCGCAGCCGGGACCGTGGATATGGGGCGGGTTGGGATCGGGCATGACCGGCGCGCAGGCGAGGGATGGGGGCAGGCACCTTGCCCCGGCAGCCCTTTCCATGCAAGGAGTCGCAGCAATTCCCCCCAATCTCAGTATCAGGTCATCATGCGCGGCTATTTCGCCCTGGGTGCCGAAGGCATCAGCAAATCCGGCAATCTCGGCACCATCATGCGGACGGGCCACGCGTTTGGCGCCAGCTTTGTCTTCTCCGTGAATGCCGTGGTTGACATGAACGAGTTGCGTGTCACCGACACGTCGGGCGGGGTTGACCATGTGCCCTATTATGGCTGGGGTTCGATCGGAGAGATGGCCCTGCCGGAGGGCTGCCAGCTGGTCGGGTGCGAACTGACTGACGATGCGGCGGAACTGCCCAGTTTCCGCCATCCGCTGCGTGCCGCCTATGTCTTCGGGCCGGAACGGGGCAATCTGTCGGCTGCCATGCTGGCCCGCTGCGACCATGTCGTGAAGATTCCGACCAAGTTCTGCGTCAATGTCTCGGTCGCCGCCGCCATCGTCACCTATGACCGCATGATCAGCCTGGGCCGCTTTGCCGAACGGCCCGTGCGCGTGGGCGGCCCGCGCGACGCCATGCCCGACCATGTGCATGGCAAGGTGCGGGTGCGGAACAAGGAAAGCCTGCGCATGCGCCCATTGCTGGGCGGGTGGGAGTGAGCCATCTTCCGTGCAGGTGGGAACAAAGGTGTCGGCTACCCATTTATGATATGTTGGGTTTATCGATCATGAGGCCCGCCATGTTTGCTTGCATGCGTATCCCCGTCCTGTCCCTGCTGCTTCTGGCACTGGCCGGCACCGCCGCCGCCCAGAAAGCCAAGCCGCAGCCGGAAATGATGGACGAGGTGATCGTGACCGCGCCGCGCAACGGGGAGCCCGACTTCCAGGAAGCGCAGGAATACCACCAGAAGGAATATCAACGCCTGCATGCCATGTTCGGCAAGGAGCTGCCGGCCCAGCCGCGTGGTGATCAGGTCTTTGCCGCCGGTGGTGCCATGGACGGCCCCAATGACCGTTCTGCCGCCCGCGATCAGATACAGAACGCGCCGCGCCTGCGCGATACGTTCAGCGGTAATTGAGCCCCGCCGCTATGCCGTGAGCAATGGTGCCGCCGGTATGCCGCGTGGTTCGGGATTTTCCATAACAATCACTGCGATATTGCCCAAGGTGCGCGTCGACAGGATGCGCAGGCGATTATCCGGCCCGTGCAGGTAAGGTCCGGGACCCGCCAGACGGGGGGCCGCCGCCCGCCCCACCATGAAGGGCGCCACCGCCACGCGTAGCCGGTGAAAGGCGCCGGCGGCCAGGAACTGTGTCAGCACCTGGCATCCCCCTTCGACCATCAGGCGCTGGATACCCAGCCCCGACAGGCGGGACAGGATGCCGGCAACGCCATCATCACCCAGAGCCACGATCTGTGCCGCTGACGACAGGCGCGCACGCAGGGCGGACAGGGACGGTTCCGCACATAGGACGATGACGGGGCCGCCCTGTCTGAAAAAGCAGGAATCCGCGTCCAGCCCGTCTCCGTTGCGTGTCACCACCACCTTGGCCGGATGGTCCGGCATGCCGCGTTCACGGCGCGCCGCGATCAGGTCGGGATAGCGGACCGTCAGGCGCGGCTGATCGCGCCGCACGGTACCGGCCCCGACCAGGATGGCATCGCAGTCGGCACGGACGGCATGCATGTCGCGGCAATCCTCCTCACTGGACAGCACCAGCCGTTCACCGCCATCGGTATCGATATGGCCATCCAGTGACATGCAGACGGACAGGTGAACCCGTTCCATGCGTCGCTTCCCCGCGTTACCAGTGTTAAGGGTGGGGCGATGGACCGCTTCTGTCCAGTCCCACCGCCTTTTTAAAACGGGCCGGCAGGTTCAATAGTTCCGTAAGCGAATTTTGACAGTCCCGATGCGCGTGGCTGCAATCCATTTGGACAGGTTGGCATGAATTGACAGGCACCGTCGCGAAGATTACCACCCGTGCCTAAAATTTGAGCCAAGTAACGGGGTGTGGTGATGCGGCGCGTGTATGGACGGTTGGGTTCGGTGGCTCTTCTGGCACTGGCGACGGCGATGGCGTCACTGCCGGCGGGTGCCGCTGAGGTGAAGCTACGGGCTGACAGCTGGTGCCCCTATAACTGCGAGCCGGGCAACCGTCCGGGATATCTGATCGAGATTGCGCGGGCTGCTCTGGAGCCGGCGGGGCACAAGGTTGATTACCAGCTGATGCCCTGGACCGAGGCGCTGGCCGCGGTGACCGCCGGTACCGCCACAGGTGCGGTTGGCGCCACCAAGGAAGAAGCGCCGGGCATGATCTATCCTGGCCTCAGCCTTGGCACATCCCGCCCCACCCTGGTCATCCGCAAGGGCAAGGAGACCAAGGATTTCAAGGTGACAAACCTGGACGCGCTGAAGGCCGTGCGTTTTGGGTCGATCAAGGATTACTTCTACAGCACGGAAGTGAACGCCTTCATCGATGCCAACAAGGGTTCCCCCAACATCGTGCAGGTCTCGGGCGACAATGTGACCGAGGATCTGGTCAATCTGCTGATCGACGGCAAGATTGATGCGATGGTCGAAGACAGCAACGTCGTCGATTTCTTTTTGGAATCGAAGGGTTATCGCAACCTGTTCAACTATCACGCGCTGGGTCAGCAGACGAGCGTATCCATCGGATTGTCGCCGAAGGATCCCAACAGTGCCGCCTATGCCAAGCTGATTGATGCCAAGGTGGCGGAGTTGCGCAAGAACGGGCAGCTGACGGCCATCCTGGACAAATATGGCGTGAAGGACTGGCAGTAAGCTTTGGCCCGCCGGAGGCCCGGCCCTATCCCCCGGAACTGCCCTTCACCATCGCCTTCACGCGGTGGCTGACGTCGGCATTCCGGGGCAGGCGGCGTTCCAGCGCCCAGATCAAGGGCGGTGCCAGCAGGGTGACGACCAGGGAGACCAGGGCCACATCCTCCATATGGTGCAGTTCCCCCCTGTCGCCAGTGGTCAGCATAGCCGATCCGACCAGCGCCGCCAGACCGCCGGCCACTTGTGTCACGGATTGGGTTAGGGCCATGAAGCCGGCCCGGTCTGCCGGGGCCGGCACCTTGGACACAGCCGCGCTCTGCGCGACCATGCGGGCACTGTTGAACACCATGAAGCCCGGCACCAGGGTCACGATGGGTAGGGCCGCCCAGTGCCAGTCATAGTAAAGCAGCCATATCAGGGTCGCTAGGCCCAGGGCCGTCCCGGTCGTGACCGGCGCCGACCCATAGCGGTCAACCAGCACCCCGGTGGCCCGCATTCCAAAAAAGCTCAAAACCCCGCCGATCATGTAGAGCAGGCCCAGCTGCTCACGCGGGAAACCCAGATTGAACTGCACGAATACCGCCATGTTGGTGATCAGCATGAAGCTGGGCACGATGGCAATGAAAGACAGGGCGAAGGCCAGTGCCGGCAAGGTTCCGCGTGCAACCCGCAACATATGGGCAGGTGCCTCACGCAGGGGCACAGGCGTGGCCGTCAGATGCGATCGCTGTGGGCCCAGCAGGCGCAGCGACACCAGGATGATGGCAAGACCAAGGCCCGCCACGGCCAGGAACGGTACGCGCCAGCCGAACAGGTGCGATAATTCCAATGCCGCCGGGACGCCCAGGACGGCGCTGATCGACAGCGACCCCATGACCATGCCCATGGCCTTGCCCCGCCGTTCGGCAGGCACATTGTCGGCCACGATGGCCACCGACAGGGCCCCCGCAGGACCGCCGAACAGGCCGGCCAGTCCCCGTGCCGCCAGCAGCGACCAAAGATCGACCGACAGTGCCGCCGCAACATTGCACAGCACCAAGCCCACCATGCAGATCCCCAGTGCAGGCCGCCGGTCAAACCGGTCCAGCACCATGGCGGCCAGTAGGCCGACGATGGAGGAAGACATGGTGTAGGCCGCCAGCACCCATCCCACCCGTGCCGTATCGATGCCCAGGTCCAGCGCATAGTCCGGGCCAAGCGGCATGACGACCATGAAGGACAGCACACTGACAAACTGTACAGCCGTCATCAGCCAGGCAATGCGGCGCTCTTGTACGGGCAGGGAGGACAGGGCCGGCTCCACCATCAGCAGGTTGCATATGGTGGGACCTTGATAACGCCCTACGGACTGCCCGTCCATCGAACAATGCCCAGACTGTACGCACATCCATTGATTTTGCCCACCTGTCGCGCAGTGCAAGAAACGCTGCCTAAACAGTAGGCTGGAGGACGCTCCGCCCCGTGCTGGTTTCCAGGAAAACCAACATTTCTGACGCTGGCGTGGAAATTGCTGCACTGCCGCATCGCTCTGTCTTGTGCCGAGTATCGGCAGGGCAGCGGTAGTCCATCAACCGATCAACCGGGGCCATATGGCCCCATCGCGATGTGGGGGCGTTATGGGCGGTATGACGGGTTTGAAGAAAGCATTGGGGCCGGTGCATCTTTGGGGGATCGCGGTCGGCCTCGTGATCTCGGGCGAATATTTCGGCTGGAATTATGGGTGGAAGGAGGCGGGCACCATCGGCTTCCTGTGGGCCACGCTGCTGGTCACGGCCATGTATGCCACCTTCATCTTCTCTTTCACCGAACTGACCACGGCCATTCCACAGGCGGGCGGACCCTTCGCGTACAGCCGCAAGGCCTTCGGGCCATTGGGTGGGCTGGTGGCCGGCTATGCCACCCTGGTGGAGTTCGTGTTCGCCCCTCCCGCCATCGCGGCTGCCCTGGGCGCCTATGTGCATTTCATGTTCCCGTCCGTGCCCGTGATGGCGGTCGCGATCGCGGCCTATATCATCTTTGTGGGTCTGAACATTGTCGGGGTGAAGCAGGCGGCGGCCTTTGAACTGATCGTCACCGTGTTGGCCGTGGTAGAACTGCTGGTCTTCATGGGTGTTGTAGCGCCGTCCTTCAGCGTCACCAATTTCGTCGCCAATAACGAGGGATTTGGCCTATCGGGTATCCTGGCCGCCATTCCCTTCGCGATCTGGTTCTATCTGGCCATCGAAGGGGTGGCGATGGCCGCGGAAGAGGCGAAGGACCCCCGCAGGAGCATCCCCGTCGCCTATATCGCGGGTATCCTGACCCTGGTTGTGCTGGCGCTGGGTGTGATGATCCTGACGGGCGGTGTGGGCGACTGGCGTAATTTCGCCAGCGTCGACTATCCGCTGCCCGAGGCGATGGCGGTGGTGGTCGGCAAGGATAGTGGCTGGACGCACATGCTGGTTTCCATCGGCCTGTTCGGCATCGTGGCCAGCTTTCACGGCATCATCCTGGGCTATTCACGGCAAATCTTCGCCCTGGCACGGGCCGGCTATCTGCCGGCGGTACTGTCCAATCTGCATCCAAAATTTGCCACCCCACACTGGGCCCTGATCGCGGGTGGGGTGATCGGGGTCATCGCCCTGCTGTCGGGCAAGACGGCGGAACTGATCACCATGTCGGCCTTTGGCGCCCTTGTGCTCTACATCATCTCCATGGCGGCTTTGTTCAAGCTGCGGGTCAGCGATCCGGGCCTGGAAAGGCCCTTCCGCGCCCCGCTCTACCCGTTATTTCCGGGCATCGCCCTGCTGCTGGCTGTGTTCTTTCTGGCCGTCATGGCCTGGTTTAATGCGGGCATCGCCCTGATCTTCGTGGGCATGTTCGTGCCTGCCTATGCCTATTTCGTGGCGACGGCCAAGGTGCGTGCGGAAAAGGATATCGACATTCCCGGCGGGGTAATTGCCGTATCGGCGGGCGAGGGTGTGCTGGCGCGCGGAGATACGGATCTGTAGTGAAATCGGGGAGCATGCAGTGGTTTATCTGCATGCTCCCCAACCCTGCGGCCCGAAGGTTACAGCGGACCCGTCATCACAAAGGCGTTCAGCTTGTTACCGTCCAGGTCACGGAAATAGGCGGCATAGAAATTATCACCGCGTGGGCCGGGCGGGCCTTCACAGGTGCCGCCCAGCGACATGGCGATATCATACAGGCGGTGAACCTGATCCTTATCCTTGGCCTCAAACGCCACCATGACACCATTGCCGACGCTGGCGGCATTGCCATCAAACGGCTTCATCAGCGCCACACCGGCCCCGCCATTGGGATTGCCCCAGGCAATGCCGGTCGGGAATTCCATCATGCGACCGGTGCCCAGTTCCTTGGCGATAGCATCGTAGAAGCCGGCACCGCGCGCCAGGTCGTTCGTTCCCAGCGTTACATATCCGATCATTGTTTCCCCCAGATCATGCCCCGCCAAAGCCGGCGGGATGGCGAGAACAATACCAGAACATTCTAATGAAGCCGAGTCCCTTTTCAGCCCGTCTGGAAACAGCGGCCCTTCAGTTTGGCGAAGGCATTAGCGCGGTGGCTGATGGCATGTTTCAGGTCCGGGTCCATCTCCCCGCAGGTGATGTCATAGCCATTGGGGATGAAGATCGGATCATAGCCGAAGCCGCGCGCGCCACGCGCCGGGAAGGTCAGGCGGCCTTCAAACCGGCCCTCCACCGCCTCGACATGCCCGTCGGGCCAGGCCAGGGCCAGGGCACAGATGAAGGCCGCGCGGTCGCCCTTGCGGTCGACTGAGGCGTCCAGCGCTATCCGCACTTTTTCCATGGCCAGACCGAAATCCTTGGTCGGCCCGGCCCAGCGCGCCGAATAGACGCCTGGATCGCCGTTCAGGCCCTCCACCGACAGCCCGCTGTCATCGGCCAGCGCCGGCAGGCCCGACGCGATGGCCGCCGCCCGTGCCTTCAGCACGGCATTGCCGATATAGGTGGTCTCCGTCTCCTCCGGCTCCCCCAACCCCAACTCACCCGCACTGGGGAAGTTGGCGATGTGGTCTTTCAGCAGCGCCGCAATCTCCGGCACCTTGCCCTTGTTGTGCGTGGCTATAACCAGCGTATCACCGGTGAAGAGGCGGGGGATGGTCATGTCGGCTCCTTACATCCCCAACGCGGTACGCTGCAGCGCCGTCAGTTCGCCGATGCCTTTGCGGGCCAGGGTCATCAGGGCCATGAATTCGCTCTCGTCGAACGGCTTGTCCTCTGCCGTGCCCTGGATTTCCACGATGCCGCCACGGCCGGTCAGCACGAAATTGGCGTCGGCGCCGGCATTGCTGTCTTCCGGGTAATCCAGGTCCAGGACGGGCACGCCATTATAGATGCCGCAGGAAATGGCGGCGACCTGATCGATCAGGGGGATGGCGGAAATGGTGCCCGCGCGCACCAGATGCTGAAACGCCAGATGCAGGGCGACATAGGCGCCGGTGATGCTGGCCGTGCGGGTGCCACCATCGGCCTGGATCACGTCGCAATCGACCTTGATCTGCACTTCGCCCATGGCCTTCAAGTCGGTGACGGCACGCAGGGAACGGCCGATCAGGCGCTGGATTTCCTGGGTGCGGCCCGACTGCTTGCCCTTGGCGGCCTCACGGTCGGTGCGGGTATGGGTGGAACGCGGCAGCATGCCATACTCCGCCGTCACCCAGCCCTGGCCCTTGCCGCGCAGGAAGGGCGGGACCTTTTCGTCCACGCTGGCGGTGCACAGCACATGCGTGTCACCGAACTTCACCAGGCACGACCCCTCCGCATGGCGGGAGAAGTTGGTCTCCAGGCTGACGGGGCGAAGCTGATCGGCCAGGCGGCCAGAGGGGCGGGTCATGATGTCTTCCATTATCCTTGGGTGTCCGGCCATCGTCATAGCAATGGGGGCGCGGCTGCGTCCAGCTATGGTATGGTCTCCCCTCCATTGATTTGGCCGGTGCCGCCGACTAATCTTCTTAACGAATGCAACGGCAAGGGACCGGTGCGAAAGGCATGATCACTGAGCTGAACCAGCGGTCGCGGGAGATTTTCCGCCATATCGTGGAAGCCTATGTCCAGACCGGCGAGCCGGTGGGATCGCGCACCCTGTCGCGGCGGCTGACGGCCACGCTGTCGCCCGCCACCATCCGCAATGTCATGGCGGACCTGGAGGAACTGGGCCTACTGATCTCCCCGCACACATCAGCGGGTCGCATCCCCACCGATGCCGGCCTGCGCATGTTCGTCAATGGCCTGCTGGAGGTGGGCGACCTGACGGAGCGGGAGCGGGAGGATATCGAGGCCACCTGTTCGGCCCGCGGTCGGTCAGTGCCGGAGGTGCTGGAAGAGGCCACCAACCTTTTGTCGGGCCTGTCATCCTGCGCCGGTCTGGTCCTGGCGCCCAAGACCGACCGCCCCCTGAAACATATCGAGTTTGTAAGCCTGTCGCCAGGCCGGGCGCTGGTGGTGCTGGTGACCGAGGATGGGCTGGTGGAGAACCGGGTGGTGGAGGTGCCGACCGGCCTGCCGCCTTCAGCCCTGCAGATGGCCAGCAATTACCTGAATGCCCGCGTCGTGGGGCGCACCCTGGCCGAGGCCCGCGCTTTCATCCTGAAGGAGTTGGAGGAACAGAAATCCCAATTGGACAGCCTGACGCAGAAAGTGGTGCAGACGGGGCTTGCCACATGGTCCGGCGCGCGGGGCAGCCAGGGTTATCTGATCGTGCGCGGTCAGGCCAAGCTGCTGGAGGATGTCACCGCCATTTCTGACCTGGAACGCATCCGCACCCTGTTCGAGGCGTTGGAAACGCGTGAGCAGATGCTGCGCATGCTGGACGCGACGGGCAAGGCCGAAGGGGTGCAGATATTCATCGGTGCGGAGAATGACCTCTTCTCCCATGCCGGCTGTTCCATGATCGTCAGCCCCTATGCCAACACCAAGGATCAGATCGTGGGTGCCATCGGCGTCATCGGCCCCACCCGCATCAATTACGCCCGCATCATCCCGATGGTCGACTATACGGCAAAGCTGATCGGCAGGCTGATGGGGTGACCTCCCCTTGCGGTTTGGGGGCATGGCACCCTATTTCTGGGTTGCGGCATCTCGACAGGCGGCGCAATCCCGCCTAAACCAGAGGGCCGTTTCCCACCCCCTAGATTTCCCAAGGGCAAGTTCCGCGATGACCGACACGATCAACACCCACGACAACGACCCCAGTGCAGAGCCCGCCGCCCAGGCCGGCACGACCGAGGCCGGTGCCGAGGCCGCGGCCCGCGTCGCCCAATTGGAGGCGGAGGTCGCGTCCCTGAAGGACCAGATGCTGCGCACCCTGGCAGAGACGGAGAATGTCCGCCGCCGGGCCGAGCGGGAGCGCGAGGACACCGCCAAATACGCCGTCGCGAAGTTCGCCAAGGAACTGCTGGCCGTGGCCGACAATCTGCGCCGCGCCGTGGAGGCTGTGGGCGAGGATGTGCGGGCCGAGAATCAGGCTGTTGGTAATCTCCTGACCGGCGTGGAAGCCACCGAACGCCAGCTGATCGCGGCTTTCGACCGCGCCGGCATCGCCAAGGTGGAGGCGTTGGGCACTCCTGCCGATCCGAATTTCCATCAGATTATGATGGAGATCGAAAATACCGGTAAGCCCGCCGGTACCGTGGTTCAGGTGCTGCAGGCCGGCTACACGATCCATGGTCGCCTGCTGCGCGAAGCGATTGTCGGCGTCGCGAAGGGTGATGTCGGCGGTCATGTGAATACCAGCGCGTGATTTTTGTGTGTCGCATGCGGGCTTCGCCCTTATGCGACCTACGGCAATATCGTAGGTCGTATAAGCGAAGCGCATGCGACATCACCCGCCCGGCAGTTCGTGCGGTCGATCCTGTTTCAGGCCGATGCCGGTCAGGTTCAGCCGCCGCGCCTCCGCCATCAGCCAGGCGATCAGGTCGGCAGCGTTATCCAGCGCATAGCCATCGGGGCGGATGTTTGACACGCAATTGCGGTCAGCATCGCGGGTGATCCCCGGCTTCGGCGCAAAGGTCAGATAGGCCCCGATACTGTCCGCCGCCGTCAGGCCGGGCCTTTCCCCGATCAGCATCACCACCATGGCGGCATTCAGGGCCGCTGCCACATCATCTCCCAGTGCCACCCGCGCCTGTCGTGCAAGAATGATGGGCGCCAGGTCCCAGCCTGCCAGTCGCGGCAGCAGTACGTCCAGCAACCCCTTGCCATGGTCGTGCAGGGCGCGGGCAGACAGACCGTCGGCCAGCACAATCACAGCGTCATAGGCCTTCTGCGGCCCCTGCCCGTGACAGCGCATGCCCGACAGCAGGGCGGTATCATCAGGGTGCAGGCGGCGCCCCAGGTCTGGGCGTTGCAGATAGATGGCGCGGTCCGGCGCCTGACTGCGCACAATCATCGTGGCATGGTCGGCCAGTGCGTCGGCCAGCCCATCCGCGTCAAACGGTTGATGCACGGCATCCCGTGCCAGCGCGTGGGCCGCTTGAAACTCCAGCATCCGGGCCAGCGGCAGGGCATCGCCGGTGCGGCCCAACGCGATGCGGGCGGGGGTGAAGCGCCGAAGATCGGACCAGGGATCGCTCATGCCGCCACCCCTTCGATCAGTTTCAGGGCATCACTGCCCGTCGACAGGGCCGGACGAACGCGTCCCCCGGCATCCATCACCCCCATGCGGGTCAGCCAATCCTCAAATTCCGGCGCGGGACGCAGGCCCAGGGCGGTACGGATATAGTTGGCATCGTGGAAGGAGGTGCTTTGATAGGACAGCATCACATCATCCGCCCCCGGGACACCCATGATGTAGGAACAGCCCGCCACGCCCAGCAGCGTCAACAGCGTGTCCATGTCATCCTGATCGGCCTCGGCATGGTTGGTGTAACAGACATCCACCCCCATCGGCAGACCCAGCAGCTTGCCACAGCAATGGTCCTCCAGCCCGGCGCGAATGATCTGCTTTCCGTCATAAAGATATTCCGGGCCGATGAAACCGACGACGGTATTGACCAGCAGCGGGTTGAAGGCGCGGGCCACCGCATAGGCGCGGACCTCCATCGTCTGCTGGTCGATGCCGTGATGGGCGTCGGCTGACAG
>JAEMSB010000851.1 GCA_016463045.1 Niveispirillum sp. | reverse complement strand
GTGTAGGGGGTGAAACCATTGAAATGCAAGCATCAGGGGGCAGAGCCAGGGCCAGGGTGGGGCTGTCCCATGGTGCCCATGCTTGACGTTGTCCGCCGCCTGCCCACATAGCAGGGCGTGTTCTTCCTTCCTTTGCCTTGAGTGAGCCCGATGACCGGCAATCCAAACCCCCACGACCCTATCCAGTGGCATGGCACCACCATCATTTCTGTCCGCAAGGATGGGCAGGTGGTCATCGCCGGTGATGGCCAGGTGTCGATGGGACAGACGGTGATGAAGTCCAATGCCCGCAAGGTCCGCCGTCTGGCGGGCGGCACCGTCATGGCCGGATTCGCCGGCGCCACCGCTGACGCCTTCGCCCTGTTCGAACGGCTGGAAGCCAAGCTGGAACAGCATCCGGGGCAGTTGACCCGTGCGGCGGTGGAAATGGCCAAGGATTGGCGCACCGACCGCTATCTGCGCCGTCTGGAGGCGCTGATGGCTGTGGCGGACAAGGATGTGTCCCTGGTCATCACCGGCAATGGCGATGTTCTGGAACCCGAAGACGGCATTATCGGTATCGGATCGGGCGGCTCCTATGCCCTGGCGGCGGCCCGCGCGCTCAAGGATATTGATGGTTTCGATGCCGAAATGATTGCCCGGCGTGCGATGAAAGTGGCCGCCGACATCTGTGTCTATACCAACCATTCCGTCACGCTGGAGAAGATGTGATGAGTGCCACCGCCTTCTCCCCGCGTGAGATCGTTTCGGAACTGGATCGATTTATTGTTGGCCAGAACGAGGCCAAGCGCGCCGTCGCTATCGCGCTGCGCAACCGCTGGCGCCGTCAGCAATTGACCGGCCAGATGCGCGAGGAAGTATATCCCAAGAACATCCTGATGATCGGCCCGACCGGCGTGGGCAAGACCGAGATCGCGCGGCGTCTGGCCAAGCTGGCTCAGGCGCCGTTCGTGAAGGTGGAGGCGACCAAGTTCACCGAAGTCGGCTATGTCGGCCGTGATGTGGAACAGATCATCCGTGATCTGGTCGAAGCCGCCATCGTCATGACCCGCACCCGCCTGCGCCAGGAAGTGGCCGCCAAGGCCGAACTGCATGCCGAGGAACGGGTGCTGGACGCGCTGGTTGGTGACGGGGCGGGGGCGGAGACCCGCGCGAAGTTCCGCAAGATGCTGCGCGAAGGCACGCTGAACGACCGCGAGATCGAGGTGCAGGTGGCCGACAATGCCGTTCCCGGCATGCCGACCTTCGATGTGCCCGGCATGCCGGGCGCCCAGATGGGCATGGTCAATCTGGGCGACATTTTCGGCAAGGCCTTCGGCGGCGGACGCACGAAGACCCGAAAGATGAGCGTGTCGGAAAGCTATGAAGTGCTGATGGCAGAGGAAAGCGACAAGCTTCTCGATAATGAGAAGGTGGTCGCCGAGGCCATCCATTCGGTGGAGCAGAATGGCATCGTCTTCCTGGATGAGATCGACAAGATATGCGCCCGCGGTGAGCATCGCGGTGGTGGCGACGTGTCCCGCGAAGGCGTGCAA
>JAEMSB010000850.1 GCA_016463045.1 Niveispirillum sp. | reverse complement strand
GTGCTGCCGGTGCGCGCGGGAACCGCCGGGGTGGCGGCCATGGCGGGGGTGGGGGACAAAGGCAGCCACAGGGAAAAGCAGGTGCCGCGCCCCGGCTGGCTGTCCACCAGGATGGCGCCGCCCGCCTGCTTTACGGTGCCATAGACCATGGCGAGGCCCAGCCCTGTCCCCTGGCCCGGTGGCTTGGTCGTGAAGAACGGGTCGAAGATGCGGTCCAGCAGGTCCGGCGGCATACCGGTCCCCCGGTCGGTAACCGACAGGATGGCATAATGGCCGGGGGCCAGGCCGGCGGGCGGGGTCGCTCCCTCGCCGGCACGGCCCAGCCTTACCGCCAGCGGCCCGCCGCCGGGCATGGCGTCGCGGGCATTGATCGCGAGGTTCAGCAGGGCCTGGGCCGCCATGTCGGGGTCGATGGCGATCCAGACCGGATCGTCCGGCACTGCCAGCGACAGATCGATTGTGGCACCCAGCAGTGGCTTCAGCAGGAATTCCTGCCCGCGTAGCACGGAACCCAGGTCGATCACCTCCGTCCGCGCCACCTTCTGGCGGGAGAAGGTCAGCAATTCACGGGTCAGGGCGGCGGCCCGGTCCACCCCCTGGCCGATCTTGGCCAGATATCCCGCCTGCGCCGCTTCCTTTGGCACGCCCTGCTTGGCCATGCTGGCATAGCCGCCGATGACCGACAGGATATTGTTGAAATCATGGGCGATGCCGCCGGCCAGCTGCCCCAGCGCCTCCATCTTCTGGGCCTGAAGAAGCTGGCTTTCCAGCTTCTTCTGCTCCGTCACATCGGCGAACAGAACGACAAAGCCGCCGCCCGGCATGGGGAAGTGGCGTACCTGCAGCCAGGTGCCGTTGGGCCGCTGGCGTTCACCGAAATGGATGCCGTCGCGGCGGATGCGGTCATAATCGGCAAGGCTTTCCTCCACCGTTTCGCCCGGATACTCCCCCTGCCGGGCCAACAGCAGGACAAGATCGCGGTCCTTCAGGCCGGGCGCCATGAAGCCGGGCGGAATGTCCAGCAGTTCCGACACCATGCGGTTGGCCACCAGCAGATGGCCGTCGGCGTCATAGACCTCGATCCCGATCCCGACATTGTCCATCATGCTGTCCAGGATACGCGTCTTCTCCCAGATCTCGCGCTCTGCCTGACGCCGGTCGGTAATGTCACGCAGATAGGCGGTATAGCGCTTGCCCGGACCCAGGGGCACCGCCGTGATGGCCAGTTCGATGGGAATGATGGTGCCGTCCCGGCGCAGGGCTTCGGTCTCCACACGCCGGCCCAGCATTGTGCCTCCGCCGCCGGTTTTCAGCCGCGTCAGACCATGATCATGCCCCTCGCGATGGATGGGCGGCACGATCATGTCGCTCATCCGCCGGCCCAATGCCTCGGCCCGCTGCCAGCCAAAGGTGCGCTCGGCGGCGGGGTTGAATTCCAGGATATGGCCGTCCTCATCAATGGAGACGATGCAATCCAGGGCCGTATCCAGGATCGACCGGGCCCGCGCCTCGCTTTCCCGCAGGCGCAGGCTGGACG
>JAEMSB010000849.1 GCA_016463045.1 Niveispirillum sp. | reverse complement strand
CCGCAGAGCATCTGACCGGCGGCGGTCATGAACGGGCCCGGCAGGTCCAGCCCGCGCGCCCACACCGAGCCGAACGCCCAGCCGATCGGCGCAATCAGCAGCAGCACCAGCCCGGTGGGCGAAGCGGTCAGGCTGCTGCCGGCATTGAGCCAGACCACGCCGACGAAGCCGACGGCGATACCCAGCCATTCACCCTTGCTGGCGTGCTGGCCGCGCAGCGCCGAGAACAGCGCCATCCACAATGGCACCGAGGCCACCGCCGTGGCGGCCAGGCCCGAAGACACCTCGCGTTCGGCCAGTACCACCATGCCGTTACCCAGCACCAGCATGGTCATGCCCATGATGACCAGGTTGCGCCACTGCCGCAGAGTCGGGTTCGGCATCTTCCAGAACAGGCGCAGGGCCAGGAACATCAGGCCACCGGCAATGATGAAGCGGCTGCCGGAGACCATCGTCAGCGGCAGCGCGCCGCCGTGCAGGGCTTTGGCGATGCCCAGGTAGGTCGACCCCCAGACCACGTAGACCAGCAGCAGCGCCAACGCGACAAGGCCACCCCGGGGGGCAGCCGCAGACGGAACAGGGGGAGCCGACATGACGCACCAGAGGGGCCGGGGGAACGCGGATTCTAGGACGTTCGGCCGGCTGAAATAACCCCGGTTTTCAACACACTGCAACTCGGATGGGCGATCTTCCCGGGTGCCGGACGCGAAAGGGCGTACGACGATTTAGCTATAGGCCCGTCTGGCGCCCGCTGTCACCCTGTCCGGTCCCATTCCCCGCCCGCTCGTTCGGCACCCGGCGTTGACGTGGGATGCATTACCTAGGAGGCTGGCCGCAAGCGCCCCGCGCGCGGCTGGCACCGATCTTTCCCGCACGGAAGCGCCGCATCGAGGATTCCCACCCGGATGAGCACCACGTCCCATTCCGCTGTCCCCAGCACCGACGGCGCCGCGCTGCGGCGCTCCATCTCCAATACCCTCAAAGGCTCCGCCGGCAACCTGGTGGAGTGGTACGACGTCTACGTGTACTCGGTATTCGCCGTGTACTTCGAATCGCAGTTCTTCTCGCCGGATGACAAGAACTCCACCATGTACGTGTGGGCGATCTTCGCGGCAACGTTCCTGATGCGCCCGATCGGCGCCTGGTTCTTCGGCCGCTTCGCCGACCGCCATGGCCGTCGCCAGGCCCTGACCGTGTCGGTCACGCTGATGGCGGCCTGTTCGTTCCTCATCGCCATCACCCCCACCGCCGCCAGCATCGGTATCTGGGCGGCAGTGATCCTGCTGTTCGCGCGGTTGCTGCAGGGCTTCGCCACCGGCGGCGAGTACGGTGCCAGTGCCACCTACATGTCCGAAGCCGCCATCCCCGGCCGCCGTGGCTTCCTGTCCTCCTTCCACTACGTCACCCTGGTCGGTGGCCATGTGCTGGCCCAGCTGACCCTGCTGCTGATGCTGACCTTCTGGGGCAAGCCGGAAATCTCCGAATGGGGCTGGCGCATCGCCTTCGGCATCGGTGGCATCGCGGCGGTGGTGGTGTTCT
>JAEMSB010000848.1 GCA_016463045.1 Niveispirillum sp. | reverse complement strand
TGCCATCGGGGCGGCTGGGTTTCGTGCTGAATGTGCATGACCTGCTGCGCGCGGCACTGCGCCCCGATTTCCAGGTCCGTGCGATGCGACCGGTCACGTCCAACACGGCGCCAGCGCGCAAATCCATCCTGATCGCCGAGGACAGCATCACGGCCCGCACCCTTTTCAAGCATGTGCTGGAAGCCGCCGGGTTCCGGGTGCGGACCTGTGTGGACGGGATGGAGGCGTGGAACGTCCTGGCCGGCGAGATGTTCGATCTTGTCGTGTCTGATGTGGAAATGCCGCGCATGAGCGGGTTCGAACTGATCGCTAATATCCGCCAGGATCCCCGCCTGTCGGAGATACCGGCCATCCTCATCACCTCGCTGGAAACGCGAGAGGATAGGGAGCGCGGGGTTGATGTCGGCGCCAGTGCCTATATCGTCAAAAAAAGTTTCGACCAGAGCGACCTGCTGGAAATCATCGGTCGCCTGATCTGAGGATATGCCGTGTGATCAAGGTTCTCGTCGCCGAGGATTCGCCCACTATCCGGGTGTTTCTGACCGCCATTCTGGAAAGCGAGTCCGATATCAAGGTTGTGGCCGCCGTTTCGGATGGTGCTGCCGCTGTTGAGGCGGTGCGCCGGCTGAAGCCGGACGTGGTGACCATGGATATCCATATGCCGGGCCTGGATGGGTTTTCTGCCACGCGGGAGATCATGGAGACGGTGCCCGTCCCCATCGTCATCGTCAGCGGCGCCGTGCAGGACGAGGTGGCGGCCACCTTCAAGGCCGTGGAGGCGGGCGCGCTCGCCTTTATCCGCCGTCCGGCGGGCCTGGGCCATGATGATCATGAGCGGGAGGCCGAGGCCCTTGTCACCGCCGTCCGCCTGATGTCGGAAGTGAAGGTGGTGCGCCGCTGGAAACGCGGGCCGGCCCTGGCTGAACGGGTGGCCGCCGTCGCGGCAGCGGCCAGCACCGGTCCGCGGGAGAAGGCGCGGGTTGTGGCCATCGGGGCCAGCACGGGCGGGCCGGTGGCCTTGCAGACCATCCTTTCCGCCCTGCCGGCGGAATTCCCCCTGCCCATCCTGGTGGTGCAGCATATTGCGCGCGGGTTCGTGACGGGCTTTGTCGACTGGCTGGCTGCCGGATGTGCGTTACCGGTCACGGTTGCGCGTGATGGGGAAGAGGTAATGGGTGGCCATGTCTATGTCGCCCCCGATGACCGGCATATGGGCGTGGACGCCTATGGCCGCATCCAACTGATCGACAGCCCGCCCGAGGCCGGCCTGCGCCCCGCTGTGGGGCACCTGTTCCGGTCCGTCGCGGCGCAATATGGCGGGCGCTGCATCGGCGTGCTGCTGACAGGCATGGGGGCCGACGGGGCCGACGATCTGTGTGTGCTGCGCTCGCTTGGCGCCGTCACCATCGCCCAGGACGCCGCCAGTTCGGTGGTGCATGGCATGCCGGGGGTGGCCATTGAGCGCGGCGGGGCCATGCATGTGCTGGCCCCGGCGGCGATTGCGGCGAAGTTGGTGGAGGTGGGGTAGGGGGCCTCGAC
>JAEMSB010000325.1 GCA_016463045.1 Niveispirillum sp. | reverse complement strand
GAAGACCTGAGAGGCGAAGCTATCCGGGTTGAGCTGCGGCAGGCCCTTCTTGGCATGCTCGGCATGCTCGCCCTCGGCAGCGGCCAGGACAGGCGCCGCGAAGACGATGGCCGTGGCAAGCGCAGCCGAGGCGCCGGCATACAGCCGCGAAAAGCGTTGGACAGGCATAGAAGCACCCATTCACTGCTGACCGGTCCATGAAGGCCGATCACGCCAAATTCCCGTCAGCGCCTTTAAGGAAAAGCTCAAGGAAGGACCATAGGGCCCATAGAGCGACCGCCGCTGTCGGATATGATACCCGGCAGCGGCGGCGATCCCGGCGCTGAAGCCCCGGCGCCCGAGGGCACCGGTTCTAAGAAACTGTCCGCCGATTAGGCGAACAGGATCAGGAAGGCGATAACCAGCGCGAACAGACCGGTCGCTTCGGTCAGCGCGAAGCCGATGAAGACGAAGGTCTTGTAGGAGTTCAGAGCGGCCGGGTTACGCGAAGCAGCCTGGTACAGGCCGGAGAACAGGTTGCCCAGGCCGATACCGACGCCCAGCAGGGCGAGCATGGCGAGACCGGCACCGATGAACTTTGCGGCTTCAGCTTCCATTTTGAAGTTCCTCTAGGTTGGAAGTGTCTCTTGGAAAAGACGGGTTGGACGTTGGAGATGCTTAGTGCATCTCCAGCGCGTCACGCAGATACACGCAGCTCAGCAGCGCGAAGATGTAAGCCTGAATGCCGGCGACCAGGAATTCCAGGGCGAACAGCGCAACATTCAGGAGAACCGGGAGCATACCGACCGCAGCCATGCCACCACCAGCGGCGACCATCGACACCGTGAAGCCCGCGAAGACCTTCATCATGGTGTGGCCGGCCAGCATGTTGGCGAACAGACGGATGGACAGGCTGATGGGGCGCACGAAGTAGGAGATCAGTTCGATGGGAACGATCAGCGGCGCCAGCCACAGCGGCGTGCCATGCGGCAGAAAGAAGTGGAAGAAGTGCAGGCCGTGCTTCACGAAGGCAACGACGGTGACCACCACGAACACGAACAGCGCCATCGCGAAGGTCACGATGATATGGCTGGTGAAGGTGAAGGAACCGGGGATCAGACCCAGGACATTGCCGAACAGCACGAAGATGAACAGCGAGAAGATGAAGGGGAAGAACTTGCGGGCCTGCGGGCCGGCATTGTCCCGCACCATCTCAGCCACGAACTCATACAGAAGCTCGGCGATGGACTGCACGCGACCCGGAACCAGGGCGCGACCGCGCATGCCATAGACCAGCAGGAAGGTCGAGGCCACAACGGCAATCACCATCCACAAAGAGGAATTGGTGAAGGACAGATCAAGATTGCCAACCGGCAGGTTGACCAGGCGCTTGATCTCGAATTGCTCCAAAGGACCAGCCACGATGCCCTACTCCCCACCGTCCCGCTTTTGGGACTTGTCGAACCCCGCCGCATACCCCTGACCGGAGGTCAAGCGGTACACATTCATAAATCCGGCGATCGCGCCCAGGAAGATCATGATGATCATCCCCCAGGGTTTCGTATCCAGCCACCAGTCGATGCCATACCCGAGCGCAAGCCCGAACAGCACACCGGCAACCAGTTCCACCCCAACACGCAGACCCAGCGCCATATCACCGTTCGACACGTTCTTGCCACTGGCCCCCGGTTCGGGGTCGGGCAGGTCCATGCCGGCGTTGCGGCGGGCCTCACGCAGGCGGGTATCCAGTTCCTCCAGCGACGGGGGCGGACGCTCATCAGACATGAAGCGGGCTCCCTTCCGCCAGAAGTTGGATACCGTGCGAAAGCGGCGGCACCATACGGTTAGCCCCGGATACTGTCAAGGGTAAGGCACCCCACCTTAAGTATTTGAAAATCCTTGATTTCCACCCCGCGCATAGGTCCGATGCCGCAGCGCATCATACCTTTTGCCCGTCAAACCCGCGATTTCACCCCCGAATTGCCGGTAACGGCCCGCGTTTCGTTACACGAAAGCGCTGTTCATCGCCCCCGCGACCGGTAAGCGTTGATGGCTTCGACCATCTGTTCGGGCGTACTGCCCTTGGCGAAAACGGTCACGAAGGACCCGTCCGGCGCCAGCAGATAGGCGAAGGTGGAATGGTCCATCAGATATTGCGTCGGGTCCGGTTCGCCTTGCGAACGGGCGTAATAGACGCGGTATGCCTTGGCCACTGCGGCAATCTGCTCCGCCGTTCCGGTCAAGCCGATGATGGAGGGGTGGAACAGCTTCACATAGTCGGCCAGTACGGGGGGTGTGTCCCGCTCCGGATCGATGGTGATGAACAGGGGCTGCACGTCAGCGCCGGAGTCGCCCATCAGGTCCATGGCCTGCGCGATGGTCTGCAACTCGGTCGGGCAGATATCGGGGCAGAAGGTGTAGCCGAAGAAAACCAGCTTGTACTTGCCCATGAAATCCTTGTCGGTCACGACACGGCCCTCATGGGTCGTCAGGGTGAAAGGCCCGCCGATGCTGGCCGGTGCGACATTGGTGGCGACGCCAGCCGCCTGCCGCTGGTCATGGCGGATGGTCATCCAGGCGATGACAGCCGCCATGACCAGCCCGACAAGGCATGCCAGCGCCATCCGTACCAGCCGTTCCCGCTTCATCAGCCCTCTCCCGCAAACCATCGGCAATGATATGGTCACCCATAGACGATGCTTCCACAACTTCATAGGGGCGGATAATGGCGGTGCGGATGGTCCGGTTGGCGGTGTTGGTCTTCGCTTTGGCAGCATGCGGTGCCGCCGGGGCGGCGGAAAAGCCCTCCTGCGAGGATGAAAGCTTCGGGTGGAGCCAGACCAGCCCGTCGCTGAACCTGCGCCATGTGCTGTGCGGGGAGGTGAAGAAGAACGGCGATGTCGTCGGCATGCATAGCCGCGCGATCATCGACACCGCCCCCGTCAAGGAAGTGCAGGCCCAGCCGCCGCAGGCCGATGGCGTCTACAGCACGAAGGTATTTTTCGAGAATGGCAAGTCGAAGAACTCCACCTTCTACCCCGACAATTGCAGCGTGGAGCAGGTGACGAACTCCATCCTTTATGCCGTCAAGCACAGCCACGCGCCGGGCAAACCCTGGGGCAAGCTGGGTTGCTCAGCACCGGCCAAGCCGGATGCGAAATACTGCACAGGCCCGGGTGGGGCGCGTTTCGTCATCCGTTTCGCGGAATTTGACGATGGCCGCATCAATACCGCCTTTCCGCAGATGGGCGAAAGCTGCCCGCAATGATCCATGATCCTGCCGAATGGCTGGCCGACTGGCTGCAAACCGATATGGGGGGCGATACGGACGGCATCGCCGCCTTCATCACCGGTCTGACCGGTGGCGAACGACCGGAGCGGCGCGTCGGCAACCTCTATGCGGCCAGCGTGGGGGATGAGGGCCTGCTGCTGGAAAACATCATGCAGGATGATTGGCCGCCGGTTCTGGTGCCACGGGAGATGGCGCTGGCGGGGTTGAGCGCGGGCGGATAAGGGCTTTCAACCTTACTTCCCGTCCTTCGCCTCTTTCGGCATCTCCTCCCCCGCCGGTTGCGGCAGGAAGAACAGGTTGCGCAGGAAGCCCGGCGCCAGAACGGCCAGCGGGTTGACCCCGACATCCAGCTTGTCGGTCGGCCCCTTTACGCTATAGGTCGCGGCGAACAGCCCCTGCCCTTCCCCACCCACCAGCAGATCACCCAGCAGCGGGATCACGCCCAGCAACTTGTTCACGGTGGTGAAGGGCACGATGGTGCCCTGCAGGGCCACATCGTCACGCTTGATATCGATATTGCCTTCAAGGGTCAGGCCCACCTGCGATCCCGATGTCCGCATCTCACGCAGGGTGATCCCGTCCTTGTGCCACAGCCAGTCGCCGGACAGGCGGGAGAAGGCGATGGGCTGGCCCGACATGAAATTGGCGAATCCACGCGGCGACGTGGCGGACAAGAGCCGCGCCAGCACGGGCGCGTCCTGCACCTGATAATCGGTCAGGCTGGCCTTGCCGATCAGGGACTGCCCCGGATCATCGGCCTGTGACCGGCCCTGCAGGGTGAGAGTGCCGCCCTTGATCTGGCTGATGACATCCAGCCCGCGCAAGGTGGCCCCGGCATCATCGGTTTCGGCGACCAGCGTCAGGATGCGGCCATCGGCGGGATCGGGCGCATAGCGCACCCGCAGGAACCCCTTATCCCCCACCTGGGCGTCCAGGTCGGTGCGGTACCAGATATTGGTGTCCCGTTCCATCCGGCCCTTGGCCTGGCGGATTTCCTTGCCATCATCGCCCATGATGGCCCGGCCCAGGTCAAAGCTGATCGACAGCGGCGTCTTGGGCGCTGCCTCTTCCACGGGATCGGGCGGGATGACCTTGCCGTCCGGCCCCTTGTTCTTGCCCCGGAACGGGCGGACATCAAAACTGTCGCCCTTTACATCAATGGCCAACCCGCCCTTGCCGTCCGTATCGCGCAGATCGATGCGGGCGTCGCTTTCCCCCAGCTTGAACTGGGTCAGCAGCAGATGCGACAGGCCGTAATCCGCCGCGCGCAGCTCCATGGAGCCGATGGCCGCCAGTTCCTCCGTAGTCACCACAAAGGCGGGGATCAGGATGGGTTTGCCGTCCTTGAACTTCACGGTCACCCGGCCCTGGCCCGGCTTGCCCGCTTCCTTCTTCCACTTCATCACATCGATGCGCAGCACCGATGGCGTGATGTCGATATCGGCCTGGATGGTCTGCTGCCGGCCTTCGGGCGTGCGTTCGCTGGTATAAACCATGTCCACGCCCGCCGGCCCGTTCAGCCAGTCGGGGAAATCCAAGCGGAAACGACGGCGCTGTTCATCATCCAGGCGACCGCGCGCCCGCACCTGTGTACCGATGGGCGCGTCGGCGGGGAAATTCTCCAGCCATTCCACCTGTGCCGGTACACCGTTCAGAAGGGCCGTACCCGTCATGTTAAGGTCATGGCCCGTGACGGCCAGCTCCAGCACGCCGTCGGTCGCGTCGATATCGGCCACAATGTCGGGCACGGCCACACCGGTCAGGCTGGCCTTGCCGTCCAGCTGCACCATGTCCATGGTCAGGGCGGCCACCAGGGGGAAGGCGAAATGCAGTTCCGCCTTGGCCTGTCCCGATGCCCGTTCCGGCACCAGATTGACCTTGGCAGCATAGCCCAGCGGCGGATGATCCAAAACCGTCAGCGCCGATGACAGCGGCCCTTCCAAGGCGACGCGGATATCGATGCGGTGGTCATTCTCGGTATCCAGCCCCAGGATGCGGATCATCCCCGGCCCGGCCTTCATATCCAGCAAGGAGCCATCCTTGACGGCAATATCAAAGCTTTTACCGTCGAAGGTCGCCGTCGCCGACACGTTGGTGACGGGCGGCAGGGGCCGGCGGTAATGAACGGTGAAGCCGGAAAGCGCGAACTCACCCTGCATGGAGGCGACATGGAAGGCGCCGGGATCATCCACCGGCCCTGACCCTTCCAGCTTGAAAACCGTGCGGTCGAAGGTGCCGTCGGCCAGATTGCCGACCATCCAGTCGCGCGTATTGTCCTTCACGCCCTTGGGCCAGTAGCGATGCAGGTCCGCCATGGGCAGGCCCGTAATCTCGGTCGTCAGGGCCAGTTCGATATTCTTGTCCCGCTGGCGGGCATTGCCGCTGATGGTCAGGTCGGCGGGACCGGCCATGTCCAGGTTGAACCGCGTCAGTTCCAGGTGCCGGCCCGCATCATCCAGCGTGCCATGCAGTTC
>JAEMSB010000847.1:728-1550 GCA_016463045.1 Niveispirillum sp. | reverse complement strand
AAGGCGTATGAACATCGCGTGCTCGACCAGAGCACCAGCGAGATCGTCAACACCGCGAAGCGGACCGGTGCGCGCGTCCGCGGTCCGATTCCGCTGCCCACGCAGCTGGAAAAGTTCACGGTGAACCGCAGCCCGCACATCGACAAGAAGTCGCGCGAGCAGTTCGAGATTCGCACCCACAAGCGTCTGCTGGATATCGTCGATCCGACGCCGCAGACGGTTGATGCGCTGATGAAGCTCGACCTGGCCGCCGGTGTCGACGTCGAAATCAAGCTGTAATCTAGTTTGGTGGAGTACGGGACCTCTCCCGATCTGAGGATGTCCCGAGTTATGGAGAAAAACAGATGCGATCCGGATTGATCGCGCAGAAGGTCGGCATGACCCGCGTCTTCACAGACGAGGGTGAAAGCGTGCCGGTGACTGTGCTGAAGCTGGACCAGGTCCAGGTCGTCGCCCACAAGACGGAAGAGAAGGATGGCTACACCGCCCTCCAGCTCGGCGCCGTCAAGGCCAAGGTGAAGAACGTCGCCAAGGCCCAGCGTGAGGTGTTCGCCAAGGCTAAGGTCGAGCCGAAGAAGAAGCTCGTCGAGTTCCGCGTGGCTCCCGCCAACCTGATCGAGGTTGGTGCAGAGCTGACCGCGGATCATTTCGTTTCCGGCCAGTTCGTGGACGTGCAGGGCACTACCCTGGGTAAGGGTTTTGCCGGCGGTATGAAGCGCTGGAATTTCGGCGGTCTGCGTGCGACCCACGGCGTGTCCGTGTCGCACCGCTCCATCGGTTCGACCGGTGGCCGTCAGGATCCCGGTAAGACCTTCAAGACCA
>JAEMSB010000847.1:0-718 GCA_016463045.1 Niveispirillum sp. | reverse complement strand
GAAGATGCCCGGTCACATGGGTGTCGACACCGTCACCGTCCAGAACCTGAAGGTCGTGTCGGTCGACGCCGAGCGCGGTCTGATCCTGGTCAAGGGCGCTGTCCCGGGCCATGAGGGCGCTTTCGTCCTCGTCAAGGACGCCGTCAAGAAGAAGCTGCCCGAGGGCGTGCCGTTCCCCGGCGCCTTCCGTGCTCCGGCTGCTGAAGCTGTCGCGGCGGAGGGCTGATAAATGAAGACGTCCATCAAGAATCTGAACAACGAAACCGTCGGCGAGATTGAGCTGTCGGAAGACGTGTTCGGCCTGCCGGCCCGTCAGGACATCCTGGCTCGCATGGTTCTGTGGCAGCTGGCCAAGCGCCGCGCTGGTACCCACAAGGCCAAGACGATCTCTGAGATCTCCGGCACCACCAAGAAGCCGTGGCGCCAGAAGGGCACCGGTCGCGCCCGTCAGGGTTCGCTGCGTTCGCCGCAGTTCCGCGGTGGCGCGCGTATCTTCGGGCCGGTCGTTCGTTCTCACGAACATGACCTGACCAAGAAGGTCCGCAAGCTGGCCCTGAAGACCGCCCTGTCGGTCAAGGCCGCCGAAGGCAAGCTGGTCGTGCTGGAGGCCGCCAAGGCCGACAGCCACAAGACCAAGGTGCTGTTCGGTCAGCTGCAGGCCCTGGGTCTGAAGTCGGCGCTGATCATCGACGGTTCCAACGTTGATGTGAATTTCGCC
>JAEMSB010000324.1 GCA_016463045.1 Niveispirillum sp. | reverse complement strand
TAGTAGGACAGTTTTTGCCTTTGCCCGACACTGTCTGTTCAGACAGGATGACGGGGTCATATGGCCTTTCCCTCTTTCGTGTGATGCCGGATGCCGACCCTGGACGATGCCTTAGGTGCGATAGAGGAAAGCCGCGATCTCGACGGCCTTCATGCCACGTTCGACGCCCTGTCGTCACAGCTTGGCTTTGCCAGCTTCTCCTATATCGATATCCGTGAATTGCGGGCGGGCGACGGACTTCCGTTTTACCAGACCAGCGTGCGGGCGGATTTCGCCCGCACCTATGAGGATGAGGGTTTCATCCTGCACGATCCGGTCTTTGCCCGCGTCGCCAGCACCAACACGCCTTTCCTGTGGACCGACCTGCCCGATTTCGCCGCCACGGCACGAGGGACGAAGCCGCGCCGGGTGCTGGAGGCGGCCTATGATCATGGTTACACCCAGGGCTATGTGCTGCCGGTTCATGCGCTGGATGCTGCCGGGCGGCCCGCCTCCTCGCTGATCTCCATGTACTGGACGGAACAGCCTGACGAACTGGCCGCCGGCACGCCGCGCTGGCTGCGGCTGGCGGCACTGGCCTATCACGAACGCGCCCTGGCGCTGCGTGGTGTGCGCGATGGCCTGACGCCACCGCCGCCCCTGACGGGACGGGAGCGCGACTGCCTGCTTTGGGCCTGCCGGGGCAAGACCATCGCGGAGACGGCTATCATCCTGAATATTTCCGACCGCACCGCGAAGTTCCATGTGGAGAACGCGATGCAGAAGCTGGGCGTCCACACCAAACCCCACGCCATCGCCATGGCGGTCCATCTGGGCCTGATCGCGCCTTAGGCAGTTTACCCCCGCCCGGCCAGCAAACTTTCCGCCGCCGCCCTGGCTGCCTGAGTGATCTCTGCACCCGACAGCATGCGGGCCACTTCTTCCAGCCGTTCTTCCACCGACAGGGCCACGACTTCTGTGGCGGTGCGCCCGGCGCTGACCTTCTTACGCACGTTCCAGTGATGGGCACCGCGTGCGGCCACCTGCGGGCTGTGGGTGACGACCAGGACCTGCAGGTCATGCTGGCCCAGCCGGGCCAGACGTTCGCCGATGGCATCGGCCACGGCCCCGCCCACGCCCGTATCCACCTCGTCGAACACCAGCGTTGGCACCGTGCCTACCTGCGCCAATACCACTTTCAGCGCCAGCATGAAGCGCGCCAGCTCGCCACCCGATGCGATCTTGGCCAGGGGCCCTGGCGGTGTGCCGGGGTTGGTGGCGACCTGGAAGGCGATGTCGTCGATGCCCGACGCGCTCCACCCTTCCTCGCCCAGCTGTTCCACCTTGGTGGCGAATCGCGCCTTTTCCAGGCGCAGCGGCTTCAACTCCGCCGCCACCGCCTGATCCAGCTTGCCCGCCGCCTTGGACCGGCCCGCCGACAGGGCCTTGGCGGCCTCAAGGTAACTGGCCTTGGCCGTTTCCGCCTGCGCCGCCAGCTTTGACAGAAGGTCGCCCTGATCCTCGATTAGGTTCAGTTTGGCCGCCATGGCGGCGCGCAGGCTGACCAGCCCGTCCACATCCGTGCCATGCTTGCGCGCGGCACCGCGCAGGGCGAACAGGCGTTCCTCGATCTTGTCCAGATTGCCGCCATCGCTGTCCATATCGGCGGCAAAGCCCTGGATGGCACGCGACGCCTCGCCCACCTCGCTGGCCGCCTGATCCAGAACGGAGATGATGGGGTCCAGCTTGCCGCCGGCTTTGTCGGCAATGCGCGACAGGGTGCGCAGCGCCGATGCCAGGGCCCGTTCCGCCCCGCGTTCGCCCGACAGTTCGGTGGACGCCTGGGTCAGGCTTTCGATCAGCTTCTCGCGGTGCTGAAGCACGATGCGCTGTTCGGCCAGCGCCTTTTCCTCGCCCTCCTCGGGCGATAGCTGGTCCAGCTCCTCCACCGCGTGGCGCAGGTAATCTTCCTCGGCCCGCGCGCGGTTGGCGTCGGTGGCGGCGGTCAGCCTTGCTTGTTCCACCTGCCGCCAGGCCCGCCAGGATGCGGCCACCTTCTGTCCTTGCACCGACAACTGGGCGTAATCATCCAGAAGGTCGCGGTGGGTGCGCGGGTCTAGAAGGCCATGGGTGTCGAACTGCCCATGCACCTCCACCAGCGTTTCGCCCAGCCGGCGCAGCAGGGTGACGCCCACCGGCTGATCATTTACGAAGCAGCGCGAACGCCCGTCATTGGTCAGGGTGCGGCGGATGACCAGCGTGTCTTCCACCTCCAGCTCCTGTTCGCGCAGGATGGCGAAGGCCGGGTGGTCACCACGCTTGCCCAGGTCGAACTCGGCCGTAACGCTGGCCTGTTCGCAGCCATGGCGGACCAGGGAACTGTCGCCACGCGCACCCAGCGCCAGCCCCAGCGCATCCAGCAGGATGGATTTGCCGGCACCGGTCTCACCGGTCAGAACGCAAAGCCCCGGCTGGAACGCCAGCGTCAGGCGTTCGATCAGGACGACGTCACGGATCGACAGGGTGACAAGCATGGCGCAGCCGGGGCGATAGGGTCAGGGTATGATAAATCTAGATCAGAACAGCCAGTCGACAGCCCGCTGGAACAGCGACGGCTTCTCGCCCCGTTCGCTGCGGTTCATCAAGGCGTAGGTATCCTGGTACCAGACGGAGCCGGGATAGTTATGGCCCAGCAAGGCGGCATGGGCCTGCGCCTCTTCCCGGATGCCCAGGGCGAGGTAGCTTTCGACCAGACGATGCAGGGCTTCGGGCACATGGCTGGTGGCCTGATATTCATCGACCACGCGGCGGAAGCGCTTGATGGCGCCCATATACTCGCCCGTAGCCAGATAGAATCGGCCCACTTCCATGTCTTTGCCGGCCAGATGATCGCGGGTCAGGTCGATCTTCAGACGGGCATCACGGGCATAGGGGCTGCTGGGGAAGCGGCGGACCACTTCCTGGAGGTTCTTCAGCGCCTCATACGTCGTGCCCTGGTCGCGGCGCACATCGCTGATACGCTCATAATTGCACAGGGCCTTCAGATAGAAGGCGTAGGCCGCATTGCGGTTGCCGGGGTGCAGCGCGATGAAGCGATCCAGCGTCGTGATCGCATCATCGTACCGCAGCGCCTGATAGTGCGAATAGGCGGCCATCAGCTGCGCGCGTACGGCCCACTGGCTGTACGGGTGCTGGCGCTCGACCTCATCGAACAGCAGCGCCGCCTTGGTGTAGTTGCGGTTGTCGATGGCGTTCGACGCCTCGGAGTAGATTTGCTCTACCGGCCGCTCGACATAGGGCAGCTCATCCTTCTTGCCCGAGCAGGCGGCGAGGAACATGAGGGCGACCGGCGCCAGATGGCGAAGGACACGGGCGCGGCGGTTCGGACGTTCGGTGCGGAGCATCGGCAAGGACAACCAAGCAGCAAGCATGAATGCGGGATGCCTTATAGCACGCACGGGACCGCCACCGCCAAGCGGCAAACGTCACGGGCAGGCACGCAAAGGCGCTTTTCGCGGAAGATGGCGGTGAATCCTGGCGGAACCATGGCAGGCTGGGGCCTGTCATCACCGTTCCGGCGCGGGCCGTGACGCCTGCAGCATGGAATCCGGCCTGTCTTCGGCCAGCGACATGTCAAAAAGGCGGCGCAGCGCCTCCCCCTCCGGACCGGGGCGGAAACAGACATGCAGGCTTTTATCCTCCAGAAGCCGGGCATTGAAGCGCAGGCCCGCGCGCAAGGGTCGCAGGTCCGGGTCCGCAGATAACAGATGGGCCAGGACGTTGGCATCGATCACCGCCATATCCAGCCTGCCTGCCGCCAGCTTGCGCAGGTTGGTCGCGTCATCGACCGCCGGTTCCACGGTCAGGGTGCCATCGGCGGCGGCGCGGTCGAAATTGTCGGTATTCACATAACCGCGCACGGTGCCGATGCGCCGGCCTGCCAGGTCCCCCAGGCTGCGCCAGATGACGGGGGTCGCCACACGTTCGGCAAAGCCCAGCGGGCTGCTGCCAATGGGGGCGGAAAGCAGGCATTGCGCCTGACTGGCCGCGGTCCGGTATTCCGGGAAATAGCCGGCATGGCCCGGCGCCTTCAGCCCCGTGGCCACCGCCCGTTGCCAGGGCAGGAACGTAACCTCCGCCGAAAGGCCGGCGCGTGCCAGGGTGCGTTCGACAATGGCGGTCGTCAGCCCCCGGTTCGGCAAACCCTCCCCGCTGAAAGGCGGCCAGTCGAGGCTGGACAGCCGGACGGTGGCCGATGCGCCATCAGGGGCGGTGTCGGCGCGGGCCATCATCACGGCTGCCACAGCCAACAACATGGCCATGGCCAAGCCCCGCAGGGTGGCAAGAGGCAGGCTGGGAACTGGCCGTCGCATCATCGCTCGCCCTCGGAACGATGTGGATACTGCCCGATGATCCCGTGAATACCAGTGACAGTAAAATGAAAAAAGGGCGCCGGATTGTCCGGCGCCCTTCGTTTTTCAGCGATACAGCCCGATCAGGCCACGGCGGCCCGGCTGTCCCAGGTTTCCGCATCCTCGCGGCGCCAAGCCGTGGCATCGGCGAACAGGGCACGCAGGATGGCATTGTTCATGGCATGGCCGGGGCGCAGGCCTTGGTAATGGCCCAGGATGGGCCCACCCGCCAGATACAGGTCGCCAACAGCGTCCAGGATCTTGTGACGGATGAACTCATCGGCGTGGCGCAGGCCGCCCGGATTCATCACCCGGTCGCCATCGATGACGATGGCATTGTCCAGCGAGCCGCCCAGGCCCAGGCCGGCCTTGCGCATCGCCTCCACCTCATGGGCAAAGCCAAAGGTGCGGCAATCGGCAACCTCTGCCTTGAAGGCGCCATCGGTCAGGCGCAGGAAGCCTTCCTGACGGCGGATCAGGGCCGTATTCTCATAAACGATCTCGGCGCGGAAGCTGCTGACCGGGGCCGGTGACAGGCTGACGATCTTGTCACCATCCTGCACGCGCACTTCCTTCAACACGCGGATCAGGCGGCGCGGCTGGTCCTGCTGCTGGATACCGGCGCATTCGATCAGGAAGACGAACGGGGCCGAGCTGCCATCCATGATGGGCAGTTCCGGTGCGTCCACCTCCACCACGGCATTATCAATCCCCAGGCCGCGCAGCGCGGCCATCAGATGCTCGATCGTGCCGATGGTCGTGCCCTGCTCATTCTTCAGCAGGGTGCACAGACGGGTATCCGATACCAGGTCCCAGCGGGCCGGAATGACGGCGCGGTCGGCAGGCACATCGGTGCGGATGAAGCAAATGCCATGATCGACCGGGGCCGGGCGCAAGGTCATGCGGACGCGGCGGCCCGAATGCAGGCCAACGCCAGCGCAGTGAATGGTCGTATTGAGCGTCTGTTGCCAGGACATGGGCTTGTCCCTTTCCGATAAATCGACAGTAACGCCCCCTGATGCGGAAATCCAGCCACCGGCTCCGAATGGCAGTCCCGACCTTGGCCGGGGGCCAATTAGGAGTGCAACGCCATCCCACCTGCGTTGCAATGCGGTATCGCTGATCGCCGCATCGTGAAAATGACAGAGTGCGCGTCCAGCTTCAAATCACTCTTTGTTACCGATTGTTACGACATGTGCTGGTAAGTGTCTGAAACACTTTCATAATTTTGTCTTAATTGTGGCAACAAACAAAAAGATAGGGGCCGGTCCCCGCCGGACCGGCCCCTTGTGCACTGCGATAAGTGTTTGATCTTGAACGAAGTTCAGGGCCTCAATTCGCCTGACGACGCAGGAAGGCGGGGATGTCCAGCATCTCCTCGTCACTCTGCGCTGCCTTTGCA
>JAEMSB010000323.1 GCA_016463045.1 Niveispirillum sp. | reverse complement strand
CGCCCGGCCCGTCCCAGCCCTGAAAGGCGGTGCCCAGGCTGAACCCGCCGCCACCGGCGCGCAGGATGTCTGCCGGATTGACGCCCAGCAGGGTCGCCAGCCCCTCCACCCCGCCGGGCAGCAGCGGCGCGGCGGGACCGAACGGGTCCAGACTGTCATCGGTGCCGGGCACGGGGACAATCGTCACCGACCCGCCGCGCCCCGCATGGTTGCGGGCGATGGCAGCCGCCGCCAGCCAGCCGGCAATCCCGGCCCCGGCGATGGTGATATCGTGCAGCGGCGTCATGCCGGCACCTGCGCCTTGTACCGGGACAGGATGTCGCCATGGGCCGGCATGGAACTGGCCGCCCGGCGGCAATTCTCCGCCTCCATCGCGATCAACCGGTCAATCTCCGCATCCGGTACCAGGGCGGCGCGCGGGTCGACATGGTCCGGCAGGATGTTCTGGCCCAGATAGACGGCGATCCAACTGGGTTCCAGGAACATGCCGTCGCGGTACAGGGTCACGATGCCGCGTTCCTTGAACAGGGCCATCTTGGTGGACAGGCTGTCGGGAATGGCCATGGTGCGGCAATGGTTCCAGAAGGGGGTGTCGTCGCGCTGGGTCGCCACGTAATGCAGGATGATGAAATCCCGCACCCGTTCATATTCCAGATCCATCAGCCGGTTGAACTCCACCGCGTCCAGCGGGTCCATGTCGCGGCTGGTGGGGAACAGGTCCAGCAGCCGACCGATGCCCAGTTGGATCAGGTGGATCGACGTGCTTTCCAGCGGTTCCAGGAACCCTGCCGACAGGCCGATGGCCACGACATTGCCCACCCATTGCCGCTTGCGCTTGCCCGTGGTGAAGCGCAGGCGCCGGGGGGTGGCCTGCGGCGGGTGGTCCAACTGGGCCAGCAGCGCCTGTTCGGCGGCGTCATCCGTGATGAAGCCGCTGCAATAGACATGGCCATTGCCGGCCCGGTGCTGCAACGGGATGCGCCACATCCAGCCGGCATCGCGTGCGGTCGCACGGGTATAGGGGGCAGGGGGGCCATCATTGGCGCAGGGGACGGCCACCGCCCGGTCGCAGGGCAGGAAATGCGTCCAGTCCTCATACCCGGTCTTCAAGGCTCCCTCGATGATTAGGCCGCGAAAGCCCGAGCAGTCGATGAACAGGTCGGCCTCGATTCGCTCCCCGTTTTCCATGGTTACGGCCTGAACATGGCCGTCGGCGCCCACGGAAACGTCGCGCACCTTGCCCTCTGTCCGCACCACGCCCCGCGCCTCCGCGTATGACCTCAGATAGGCGGCGTAAAGCCCGGCATCGAACTGATAGGCATAGGAGAAGGTGGAGAAGAAGCTGGACGGGTCGGGCGACGGGTGGCCGAAACGGCCCAGGCGGGCCGCCTGGATGGGCAGCGAAACGGCATCCAGCCCGCCCGCCGGCACGCGGCCCGTACGGCGCGCGCGGGTCCAGTGATGATGGAAGGGCACACCGCCAATATCGCGGCCAAAGGCGGCGAAGGGATGGATATAGGCATCGCCCTTGCGGCCCCAATCCCGGAACTCGATCCCCAGCTTGAACGTGGCCTCGGTGCGCGACATGAAATCGGCCTCGTCAAAGCCCAAACTGGCGTTGAAATGCCGGATATGGGGCACCGTCGCCTCGCCCACACCCACGGTCCCGATCTCCGCGGATTCGACAAGACGGATGGAAACACCGGTCCCGGCCAGCTTCGCTGACAGCGCTGCCGCTGTCATCCATCCCGCCGTGCCACCCCCCACGATGAGGGCGGATACTGGAGATTGCATATTTATAATATTTGTTTTCATTATTCCTCCCGTTACTGGGAATGTTAACGCTCACGTCTGTGGACCGTCAATGTGCGTGCGCCGCGACGGGCTTTTTGCTGCAACGCAATAACAGCAAACGCTTTTTTGTTAGCCTTAACATAACAACGCTTGACGTTAGGGCAGGTCCTGACTACCAATTATTCTTGTTCAAAGCGCAAATCTAAAAATGCTAGCGCTAACATGGGAGGAATGGGGATGGGTGTAATGGATCGCCCCCGTAAGGGGTTGCGGCAGCGTCACGTCTTTGGCCGGACGCTGCAAGGCGGGGTTTCCATCGCGGCCTTGTGCGCCATTGCGACGGTTCTGCCGGCACAAGCCCAACAGAATCAAAATGATACGCCCGTGGGTGGGCAGGCCCCGGCACCGGTTGCTTCTTCTGTTACCGGAAATGACAGCGCTGTTCTGGTGGCCCAGGCGGCCACGCCGGCTGCCGATGGCTCGTTGGAAGAGATCATCGTCACAGGCTTCCGCAAGTCGCTGCAAAGCGCGCAGGACATCAAACAGAACGCCGACAGCATCGTCGACAGCGTGACCGCCGAGGATATCGGCGCGCTGCCCGACCGTTCGGTAACCGAAGCCCTGCAGCGCATCCCCGGCGTCTCCATCAACCGGTTCGCCGCCGGTATCGACCCTGACCATTTCTCGGTCGAAGGGTCGGGCGTGGTGGTGCGCGGCCTGACCTATGTCCGGTCCGAATTCAACGGTCGTGAGGCGTTCAGCGCCAATAACGGTCGTGCACTTGGCTTTGCCGACGTGCCGTCCGAACTGATGGGCGGCGTGGACGTGTTCAAGTCGCCGACTGCCGACCGCATCGAAGGCGGCATCGCCGGCGTCGTGAACCTGCGCACCCGCAAACCGTTCGACAGTGCCGAGCGCATGCTGGCCGCGTCCGCCGAAATGTCCTATGGCGATTTCGTGAAGAAGACGGCGCCCACCGGCTCTATCCTTTATTCCGACCGCTGGGATACCAAGATCGGTGAGATCGGCCTGCTGGGCAGTGCCGTCGGTTCGCAGCTGAAGACCCGCGCCGACCGTTTCCAGCTGTCCAGCTTCCGCGTCCGCAATCTCTATTCCAATGGCGACGTGGTCCAGAACCCCTCGGGCCAGCCGCAGGCGACCATCACCGATCAGGTCCTGTTCCCGCGTGGGGCCGTGGTTGGCACGCAGGAATTTGATCGCCGTCGTTACGGCTATGCCGGTGCCGCGCAGTGGCGCAGCCCCGACAATTCGATGGAGGCCGTGTTCACCTTCCTGCGGTCCGACAGCCGTCAGGCTTGGACCGAACATGCCGTCGAAATCGCGACCGACAACGTTGCCAACAATGGCGACAGCCGCCGCGTGCCGGGCACCACGCTGGAGTTCGACAGCTCCGGCATGTTTGAAAGCGGCGTTATCACCGGCCCCAATGGCTGGCGCGCCGATCAGAATACCGGTTCGGCCCGCGTGCCAATCAGCGGTCTGCAGAGCAACAATATCCGCCGTGACCATGATGAAAAGCTGGTCACCGACGACTACGGCTTCAATTTCCGCTGGGACGTGTCGGAGAATCTGGGCGTCAATTTCGACTATCAGCATGTGAAGTCGAAGACCTGGATCATGGATAATGGTCTGTGGACCTCCAGCTACCAGGATGTCGCCATCGACATGAATGGCGGCAAGGGCTATCCGACCGTTGAATTCCGTCCGCCGCAGGTGTGTTCCGGTCCTGCCCAGAATTATACCACAGGCTGCTCTGGCGCGATTGGTACGGCCAACAATCCCAGCTATTTCGGGCCTGGCCACACGACCTTCGCCGATCCGTATAACGCCTTCTATCGCTCCGCGATGGACCATATCGAAGACAGCGACGGCAATTCCGACGCCGCCCGCATCGACTTCGATTACAAGATCGAAGATAGCGACTTCTTCAAGTCGGTGCAGGCCGGTTACCGCTATGCCGACCGGCGTCAGACGGCGCGCTTCTCCACTTATAACTGGGGTCGGTTGTCCGAACAGTGGGGCAATGACGGCCCGGTCTGGTTGACCGATCCGGTGGATAATGTCGTGGGCGGCACCGGCGGTACGGCCCCGACCCAGTTTGAGAACTTCACCTATCCGAAATTCTTCCGCGGCAAGTTCCCCGATCCGCTGTTGGGTCAGGGCCGCGTGTTCTATTCCGGCAATTCGGTGAAGGATTATCAGGCCTATATCGCCTATGCCGGCGCCATCAACCGCGAGTGGGAACCCACCGTGACGGGTGCCGATGGCGTGGTGCGCAATGGCGGCTGGAACGCGCTTGGCAACCGGGCGGGCGTTGTCGCCGGTACGCCCTTCCTGCCGGGTGAAATCAACCCGATCCGGGAAGAGAACAATGCCGGTTACCTGCTCACCAAGTTCGACACGGACTTCAAGAATGGCTGGAACCTGAGCGGTAATGTCGGTGTCCGTTACACGACGACCGATCGCACCGCTGACGGCTTCCTTGCCTTCCCGACGCCCAGTTCTGCTTTCCCAACCGATGCGGCCTGTACGACGGCCATCACGGAGGCCGCCACCAGCGGTCAGGCCATCCCGGCCTTCTGTACCTTCACGCCGGCGGTCCGGGCCCAGGCGCGTGCCTATACCAACAACGCCCTGACGCCCAGCAGCGTGAAGATCAATTATGATTACTGGCTGCCGAACCTGAACATGAAGCTGACCGTCGATGACGGGGTGCAGTTCCGTGCGTCCTATTTCAAGGGCGTGGCGCCGCCGTCCACCGGCCTGACGCGTAATTTCTTCAACGTCAACCTGAACACGATCCAGAATGTCGATGCCAATGGCAACGCCATTGTCGGCAGCTACCGCCTGCAGGGTGAATTCAACGCCGGCAACCCGTATCTGCGTCCCACCACCGCCGACAATTATGACCTGACGGCGGAATGGTACTTCTCCAATGTCGGTCAGCTGACGGGTTCGCTGTTCTACAAGCGCCTGAAGGGCGTGTTGACTAACAGCACGGTCCGTTACCCGCTGACCAACAATGGCGTCACCTTCGACAGCATCGTGACCACCCCGGTCAATGCAGAGGAAGACGGCAAAATCAAGGGCTTCGAAATCGCCTATCAGCAGACATACGATTTCCTGCCCAGTGTCTTCTCCGGTCTGGGTCTGCAGGCCAACTATACCTATGTCGACAGCAAGGGCGTGCCGCAAAGCACCCTGTCGGAAACCGATCCGGATGTGGGTGCGGGCCGTGTGACGACGGTCGACATGACCAAACTGCCGTTGCAGGGCCTGTCCAAGCATCAGTTCAACATCACGCCCTTCTGGGATTACGGCCCGATCTCCGCCCGCGTCTCCTATTCCTGGCGGTCGGATTTCGTGCTGACGATCCGCGACGTGATCTTCCCGTACGATCCGATCATCAATGAATCGGGCGGGCAGTGGGATGCGTCGTTCTTCTACAGCTTCAACGACAACTTCAAGTTCGGCGTTCAGGGCGCCAATCTGCTGAATCAGGTCACCAAGACCTCGGCGGTGGTGACGGGCCCGGATGGCGAGAATGTGAAGGTGCCGCGCGGCTGGTACATGAACGACCGCCGTATCACGGCTGTGGCCCGCTTCACCTACTGATCCTCTTTTCGATCTCCTCAAGGCCTCGGGCGCTGTCGTTTTGCGACAGCGCCCATTTTTCTGTGTCAGAGGTCTTGCGGGTACACCAGGGGGGCCCGCGGTCCTCAAACCAGCGATGGCGGATTCACGCTGAAGTGCGATTGGGTTGCAAGTCAGTGTGGTCGGTTCTCTTGATAGTTGCCAGCTTGCTGCTGAAAGCCTCTGCGGGCGTCTGCCATCCCAGGCACTTACGGGGTGTGTCGTTCATCCTGGTTGTGATGGCCGACAGTCCGGTGGAGGATTTATCCTCGACCGGACTGTCGAGCGGCAATCGGCGTCGCACCCGTCTATTGGCATTCCCAACGCCGCCCTTTTGCCAGGGGCTGTGC
>JAEMSB010000846.1 GCA_016463045.1 Niveispirillum sp. | reverse complement strand
AACCTGGATCAGGTCTGGTGGCTGGTCAGCCCGCAAAATCCGCTCAAGCCATTGGACGGGATGGGAAAACTGGCCGACCGGCTGGCCCGTGCCCGCAGGGTTGCCAACCATCCCCGCATCGTGGTCAGCGATATCGAAACGCAGCTGGGCACCCGCTACACGGTTGATACGCTGACGGCCCTGAAGGCCCGGTTCGGGGAGACGAAATTCGTCTGGCTGATGGGGGCCGACAATCTGTGTCAGGTGCCGCGCTGGCGCGACTGGACCCGGATTTTTGCGCAGGTGCCGGTTGCGATCTTCCCGCGACATCCCTATTCTACCATTGCGCTGGGCGGCAAGGCTTCCCGGCGTTTTGCCGTTGCGCGTGTGGATGCGCGGCGGGCGGGTGGCTTGGCCGACCTGCCGCCGCCGGTCTGGGTCTTCCTGGACGTGCCCCTGCACCCTGCATCGGCAACGGCGATCCGGCAGGGGCTGGATGGCGAAGCCTTTAAGGATTGATTTCGGTGAACCAGATCGTGAGCGCAGAGAATTCCCCCAACCCGGCCGCCGGCGCCATCGCCGCCGCAGACATGCCGGAGCGCACCCTTGAACTGATCCTGGCCGTTCTGGACGAGGACAAGGCCGAGGACACGATCACCATCGACCTGCGCGGCAAGACCAGCATGGCCGACTATCTGGTGGTCACCACGGGCCGGTCGGCCCGTCAGGTGGGCGCCATGTCCGACCATCTGGCCCGCCGCCTGCGCGACCTGGGCATCCATGTCGGCAATCCCGAAGGCTATCCGCAGTGCGACTGGGTCCTGGTCGACAGCGGCGACGTCATCGTTCACCTGTTCCGCCCGGAAGTGCGCGCCTTCTACTGCATCGAAAAGATGTGGGGCGTGGAGCCACCGGCATCGCTGAAGTCACTGACGGCTGATTTCGACGGCGGACCAGCGCAGTAATGCGTATCTGGCTGGCCGCTGTCGGCAAGGCCAAGCCCGGCCCTGCCCGCGACCTGTTCGAAGAATACAAGGCCCGCATCACCTGGCCGTTTCAGCTGCGCGAGGTGGAAACCAAGAAGCGGCTGGAAGGCGATGAGTTGAAGCGGGCGGAGGCGGAACTGTTGCTGGCCTCCCTGCCCCCCGGCGCTACCATTGTGGCGCTGGATGAACGTGGCCGCATGATGGGGTCGGAGGATTTCGCCGCCCGCATGGGCCAATGGCGCGACGCCGCCGTGGGTGATCTGGCCTTTGTCATCGGCGGGGCCGACGGGCTGGATGCCAGCATCCGGCAGAAGGCGGCTCTGGTCCTGGCTTTCAGCCCCATGACTTGGCCCCACATGATGGTGCGCGGCATGCTGGCCGAACAGGTTTACCGGGCACAGCAGATCCTGGCCGGCCACCCCTATCACCGGGCCTGACCCCTATCCCCGCCCTTCCATCAGGTCGCGGATGCGCGACAGGTGCTGGCACGCCCGGCCAACCCCCAGCAGCAGCACGCCCAGCAGCAGCCCGACCAGGGCCGGGCCATAGGTATCGGGTGTCGGCGCAATCAGCATGAAGGCCGACACGATCAA
>JAEMSB010000845.1 GCA_016463045.1 Niveispirillum sp. | reverse complement strand
CCGACAGCGCCGTCTGTCACCGTATTGCCTCGGGCGGTCATGCCGACCTCCTGACCATGGCCTGGACCATAGCGTGTTGACGGCGCTGCGCGATATCGCCGTGGGCGACACCAGACCCGACCTTACCTTGATCCTCGATATCGATCCGGCCCAGGGTCTGGCCCGTGCCGCCGCTCGTCGTGGGGGTGAGGATCGGTATGAGAAGATGCAGGTCACGTTCCATGAACGCTTGAGGGAAGGGTACCAAGCCATTGCAAAGGCTGAACCTTCTCGCTGCACCGTTATTGATGCCTCTACCGGTATCGAGGCCATCCAGGCTGCGATCCGTGCCGCCATCGCCAACCGGCTAGGGGTGGCGCTGTGAGCGGGCAACCGCATGAGGCCGATGACGCGTTCAACCCGCGTCGGAATACCCATCTGGAAGGTCATGCAACAGCACAGAAATTGCTGCTGGACAGCTGGAACTCCGGGCGCATGCATCATGCCTGGCTGATCGGCGGCCCACCCGGCATCGGCAAGGCCACCCTGGCCTTCCGCATGGCGAGGTTCGTGCTGACCAAAGGGCTACCGGGGGATCAGGAAATGGGCCTGTTCGGTCCACCGCCCGACCCGACCAGCCTGGTGGTCGATCCCGACAGCGCCGTCTGTCACCGTATTGCCTCGGGCGGTCATGCCGACCTCCTGACGGTGCAGCGCACCTGGGATGAGAAGCGCAAGCGGTTCAAGCGTGACCTGCCCGTTGACGAAATCCGCAAGATCGCCCCCTTCCTGCGCCTGACCTCAGCAGAGGGTGGCTGGCGGGTGGTGATCGTCGATGGCGCCGATCAGTTGAATACCAGTGGTCAGAACGCCATTCTGAAAATCCTTGAAGAACCACCCTCCAAGGCCTTGATATTGCTCGTGGCCGATAATGTCGGCGCCATGCTGCCCACCATCCGGTCGCGCACCCGCAAGCTGGCGCTCGAACCGCTGAGCGAGGCTCAGGTAAAGGCCCTGCTGTTCCGCTATCTGCCCGATCTGGAAGACGCGGAGCGCACGGCCCTGGCGCGTCTGTCGGAAGGCAGCATCGGCCGGGCCATGGAGTTGCACGCCGCCGGCGGACTGACCTTGTACAAGGCTATGCTGGGCGTGTTCGACAGCCTGCCCAGGCTCGACATCGTGGAGGCTTATACCTTCATTGACGCGACCTTGCGCGGCGGGAACGAGGAGGCGAACTGGGTCGCCGTCACCGAACTGATCGGCTGGTGGCTGGGCCGTGTGGCCCGTGCCGGTGCCCGTGGCACCATCCCGCCAGAGGTGGTGCCCGGTGAGGCCGCCCTTGTCCATCGCCTGATGCAGGGGAGCCAACGGTCGGGTAACCTTGATCGCTGGGTAGAGGTGTGGGAGAACACGAACCATATGTTCGCCAAGGCGGAATCCGCCAATCTCGACCGGCGCCAGACCCTGATGTCGGTGCTGTCGCGGATCGAAGCGGCCGCTGCCGGCTGAACCCGTCCTATCGCTTCGCGGAGAAGTCCCATGTCCGGGCGCGCGCCCTATTACATCACCACGCCGATCTATTA
>JAEMSB010000322.1 GCA_016463045.1 Niveispirillum sp. | reverse complement strand
GCTGGCCCTGGATATTTCGCGCCGCATCGGTGCCGGCGAATTGTCGCCGGGCGCCCTGGAGCAGTTGATTCAGTATCTGTCGGCGGAGGGTTTTCTGGCCCGCGCCGCGCGTCTGTCTAATTACTTGGGCGAGGCGTCGCCCGAAGCCAATGCCAGCCGCATGGAAGAATTGCTGGACGTCGCCGCCGCCGGCAGCGGCGGGGAGCCGCTGACCTTTGAGGCGTTCCAGAAGCTGGTGGAGAAGGAGGTATTCGGTATCGTTATTACCGCGCATCCGACCTTCAACCTGTCGGGCGCGCAGATGACGACCATGGCCTGTCTGGCCACGGGCCGCGACCAGAATGGCAAGCGCCTGTCGGCGGAGGCACGCGAAAGCCTGATCCGGCAGATGGCGACGGCGGAACATGCGCCCGAAGACATGTCGCTGACCCGCGAACATGAACTGTCGCTGGACGCCATCGCCAATATCCAAAGCGCGATCCGCACGCTGTACCGCGCCGTCCTGCGCGTGGGCCGCAAGCATTATCCGGAACGCTGGACCGAACTGACGCCGCGCCTGCTGACGGTGGCCAGCTGGGTTGGCTATGATCTGGATGGCCGGTCGGACATCCGCTGGTCCGATACGCTGCATAAGCGCCTGATCGTGCAGCAGCGGCAGCTGCGTTACTATCTGTCCAACCTGCGCGATATCCGTGCCGGGGCGCCGTCGCTGGAGGATCTGCGCCATACGCTGGCTTTGATCGAAAGCCGTCTGGCCCTGGCGCTGAACCAGGTCACGGATGAAATCGCGGCCTTTGGCGGGTCGGAAGCCCAGGATCTGGACCATCTGCGCCGCATCGCCAAGCGCATGCATGAAGGGCTGCCGCTGCGTCTGGTCGATGCATCGGAGGCTATCGAGTTCGTCAATCGCGGCATCCGACTGTCCGCTGCCATTGAGGGCGACAAGGCGCTGGCCACCGTGGAACAGCTGGCTGTGCTGCGCGCTGAGCTGGCGACCTTCGGCCTGGGCATGGCGCATACCCATGTCCGCCTTAACAGCACGCAGGTCCATAACGCCATCCGCAAGGCCGTAGGCCTGGACACGGCGGCGGATGACCCGCGCTACCGCCAGTCTTATCTGGCCACGCTGACCGACCTTCTGGACAAGGTGGAGCCGGTCAGCATCAATTTCGGCTCCGTCGTGGCCGAACGCACCAGCGCCAAGCGCCTGTTCATGGTCGTGGCGCAGATGCTGAAATATTCCGACGCGCGCACACCCATCCGCTTCCTGATCGCCGAAAGCGAAAGCGCCTTCACCGTCCTGTCGGCGCTGTATTTCGCCAAGCTGTTCGGGGTGGAGGAACGGGTTGATATCAGCCCGCTGTTCGAAACCGAAAAGGCCCTGGAAACCGGCAGCCGCATCATCGAACAGCTGCTGGAGAACCCGCATTACCGCGCCTATGTGCAGAAGCGCGGGCGTCTGTGCATCCAGACCGGTTATTCCGATGCTGGCCGCTATCTGGGCCAGACGCCGGCCAGCGCCTCGATCGAGCGTCTGCGCCTGCGTGTCATGCGGCTGTTCACGCGCCACACGCTGGAAAATGTGCAGCTGGTGATCTTTGACACGCATGGTGAGAGCATTGGTCGCGGTGGTCACCCCGCCGGCCTGCATAACCGTCTGGCCTATGTCAGCCCGCCGGCCACGCTGGCCTTCGCGGCCAAGCACAATATCGAGCTGAAGCAGGAAGTCAGCTTCCAGGGCGGTGATGGCTACACCTATTTCGTCACCCCGGCCTCGGCCCTGGCCGTTGTCACCCGTATCCTGGAATATATGATCGGCACGGCCAAGCCGGACCTGGATCATGACGTCTTCTATGCCAAGGGCGACTATATCCGGGAGTTCTTCACCACTGTTAAGGCGTTCCAGGTTGGGCTGGTCGAAGACCCGAATTATGGTGAACTGCTGGCCGCCTTCGGCACCAACCTGCTGTTCCCCAGTGGCAGCCGCGCCATCAAGCGCCAGCATGATGCAGCGCCCGACCCGGCGGCCCGCGTCATGGCCGGGCAGTTCCGCGCCATTCCTCACAATGCGGTCTTGTTGCAGATGGGCCTGCCGGCCAATGCCCTGTCGGGTGTTGGCGAGGCCATTGACCGTGATCCCGAACAGTTCCGGTCGCTCTATGCCACGTCGGCCCGGTTCCGTGAGTTGATGGGGATTGTTGTGTATGGTGCCGCCGTCAGCTGCCCCGACGCGCTGAAGGCCTATGTCGACACGTTGGACCCCGGTCACTGGCTGACGCGGGCCGCGCGGTCGGAAAACCCGCTGGAGGCCGATGATATGCGCCGCATCGCGGCGGTGCTGGAGGAGACGCCGACGCAGGCGCGTCTGGTCCGCATCTTCCGCAAGCTGTATCGCGATTACGGCGTGCTGCGCCAGAATCTGGAGCGGGCAGGGGCGGCGCCTAAGCCGAACCCCGACCTGGACCGGCACTTGTCGCTGCTGCATGCCGTGCGCCTGTCGCTGATCCATCAGGTATACCGGCTGGCGGTTCATATCCCTGAATTCTCCAGCCAGCATTCGATCACCAACCAGCGGCTGGTGACGCGCATGCTACATCTGGATGTGCCCTGGGCCCTGGATCAACTGGCCCGCATCTTCCCGGCGCGCACCGATGTGACGCTGGATGAAGGGTTCGGGGAGGTCGCGACCTATGTCAGCGATGAGAGCCAGGATTATAGCCAGGAAAATCAGAATATCTTCCGGCCCATGGCCTCACTCTATGAACTGATCCGCCGCACCAGCAACGCGTTGACGCAGCGGATTGGGTTCTTTGGCTGACCTGCCTGTTTTGAACATGAAAAAGGGGGTGACGGTTCAATCCGTCACCCCCTTTTTGTTGAATTCCGGCTATCGGCTTTCACCCCCAGAACCTCACATCCCGCTTCAACTGCGGTGGAACGCCGTGGCGATAGGCTTCACCGGCCAGCAGCTCGGTCAGCACCGACTGCAACTGTGCGGCCAGACCCGACAGGGCGGTGGCCCGGCGTGACGGCGGGGTGGTGGGGGCGAGCGTCAGGGTTTGCGGCCGCGTCGCGGCCCCATGGGCAAAATTCAGCTTTTGCATTGTCAGGGTTCCTTTCCGAACCGTCTTCTCAGGCTGTGGGCTTTGTTGCCCCCTTTATCGCTCCATTCCGGCCTGGACGACAAACGAGTAATCCCGATAGGATGCATCAGCTGATTTTGTGCATAAGGGGCCGTGATGGATAAGCGACTGCCGCCGTTGAATGCGCTCCGCACCTTTGAATCGGCAGCCCGCCACCTGTCCTTCACCAAGGCAGCGGATGAGTTGGCCGTGACGCAGGCCGCCGTGTCCTATCAGATCCGCCAGTTGGAGGAACATATCGGGCGGGAGCTTTTCCGCCGTCTGACGCGCAAGCTGGAACTGACGCCGGCCGGGATTGAGTTGCAGGCGGCGGTGGAGGATGCATTCGACCGTATCCGCGCCACGATGCACAAGCTGACGGACGCGGCGGAGGACAAGGTCCTGTCGGTGACGACGCTTCCCACCTTCGCCTCACACTGGCTGGTGCCGCGCCTGGGGCATTTTCAGCTGCGGCGGCCCGACCTGGCGGTGCGGCTGGATAGTTCGGTAGGGCTGGGCGATTTGAACCATCAGTTCGATGTCGCCATCCGCTCTGGCCTTGGGCAATGGCCCGGCATGGTGGCGGAACGGCTGGTCGAATATCGCCTTACCCCGGTGATCAGCCCCATCTTGGCCGAACGGATGGGCGGCATCCGCCATCCGTCCGATCTGGCCCGGCTGCCATTGCTGGATTACAACCATATTGAGGATATCCGCTATTGGCACCAATGGTTTGCCATGGCGGATGTTGCCGTTGATGGCATGCGCAGCGGGCCGCAATATGACATGCAGGCCATCACCGGACAGGCGGCGGTCATGGGGCAGGGGGTGGCCCTGGTCTGCCCCGCCTTCTTCGCGGCGGATATCGCATCGGGCCGCCTGCTGGTGCCGTTTCCCGATCTGGTGCTGGTCACCGACCGGTCCTATTGGCTGGTCTGTTCACAGCGGCGCGTGGATGAACCAAAGATCAAGGCCTTCCGCGACTGGATATTGTCAGAGGTCAGTGCCTGCGAGGGGCAATGTGGGGCCTTGGGCGGTATGCTGAATGTGGCGCTGGCCGGACCGCGTCTGACAGCGGTTGGCGGCTGAAACGTCACTCCACACTGCGCCAGCCCATGCTGGCGGCGGTGCGGGCGACCAGAATGCCGGCCAGGGCGCCGGCGGCAGCCGGCAGCATGGCGACGGCGGCGGCAATCATGCCGCGTTCCAGCACCGGCATTGAACTGCCGGGCGGCGGATAGGCCATCAGATGCGCCAGCAATACGCCGCCCGCCAAGCCCAGAACACCGAAGACGGCGAGGCGCGGCAGGAACAGGGCCAGCATGAAGGCCGACGCGGCCAGGATGGCCAGCGTACCGGACAGCGTATCGGCGGTCAGGTCCCACAAGCCGGCACAGGCCCCCAGAAGGGCCGCCAGGCTGGAAAGGACCAGTATCTTCGTCGTGAAATTCATGGCACCGCCACCTTGTCATCTACAGTGCCGGAACCCCGGCGCCGATGAGATCAAGATGGTGGAAGATTAAGGCGAAAGCCGGTCAAGCACCGGGCGACGAAGGGGCGGGGCGGCGGATTTGCCGTGACCCCACCCCCGTCACCGGACTTGTCACAGGGGTGTTGCGCCTTACTCTGCGGCCACAATATTTCGCAATGACGGCGTGAACATCGCTACCTTGGGCGGCGGTCGGTCGGCCATCATGCCCTGTTCATGATCGGCCCGCTGCATGGCGGCACGGGTCAGGTCGGCATGTTCACGGACAAGGTTGCGCAGTACGGCCCAGTGGCGGCGGATGCTGTCCTCCACTTCTCGCAGGCGCATGTCGGGCTTGGCAGGTTCTGCCGTGATGGCGGCAAGAATTTCCGCCAGACCCACGTCTGACTTCGCGTCATCCAGCAGGCGCAGGCCGGCGGGCAAGCCATCAAAGCTTCCCGAAGCCTTGGCTTCCTTGGGCTTTGCAAACAGGCCACCCGATTTCGTGGCGCCTGGACGGTGTAGTCGGTCGTGCATATCAGACCCTCCCGGTGAAAAGGATGGGGAGGGATAAGCAAGCCATGTGCCGGTTTTTGTTGGGAAAATTCTGCCGGGTCAGTCGGGGGGTCAACGCCGGCCGAACAGCCGCTCGATATCGCCCAGTTTCAGTTCCACATAGGTGGGGCGGCCATGGTTGCACTGGCCGGAATGGGGCGTGGCCTCCATCTGGCGCAGCAGGGCGTTCATTTCATCGACATTCATGGGCCGGCCCGCCCGCACACTGCCATGGCAGGCCATGCGGGAGCAGATGGCATCCAGCTTTTCCTTCAGCGCGTGGGCATCGCCCATTTCGGCCAGTTCGTCGGCGATGTCCTTGATCAGGCCGCGCACATCGGCCCGCGCCCCCAGCATGGCCGGCACCTCCCGCACCACGATGGCGCCCGACCCGAAGCTTTCCAGGACCAGCCCCATCTCGGCCAGTTCGTCGGCGCGCTCACCCACCCGTTCGGCATCGGCGGGGTCCAGTTCCACCACCTCGGGGATCAGCAGGCCCTGGCGCTTCACCCCACCGCCCAGCATTTCCTTCTTCATGCGCTCATAGACCAGCCGTTCATGGGCTGCGTGCTGATCCACGATGACGATGCCGTTTTCGGTCTGCGCCACGATATAGGTGGCGTGAAGCTGCGCGCGCGCGGCGCCCAGGGGAAAAGCGCGTCGATCCGGGTCCCTTTGCCAGGCTGG
>JAEMSB010000844.1 GCA_016463045.1 Niveispirillum sp. | reverse complement strand
CATCCATATTGTTCAGATCGTCATTGGCATCGGCCTTGGCGGGGGTCGCGGGGCCATCCAGACTGTCGAACAGGGCATCGATATTGGCCTGGCTGACGGCCTCCAGCGCGGGGCCATGCAGCAGGTGCTTATCGGGGCGGTCATCGTCGGGACGCAGCGCGATAAGACCATCGGTGCCCAGCTTCTTGGCCCCGACCTCCGTGTCCTCCACGCCCCAGATCTCGATCATGGTGTTCACGCGCTGCTCGATATAGCGCAGCGTGTTGACCACCTTGGTCGTGCGCTGACCGGTAATGTCCTGGAACGAACAGGCGGTCATGATCTCGATGGTCTGGGCATCGATATCGTTGGTGATGTCGCTGGATGGCAGACGGGAAACCAGAGCCTGAATGCGTTCCGTCGCATTCAGAATGTCGGAGGTGGCGCGCTCCGTGGCGGTGACGATGGCGTCCAGCTCGTTCGTGGCCGCCATGATGCGGTTGGCACCGGCATCCATGGGGCGCAGCTGGGCGATTTCCTGTCGGGTCTGCTCGATATAGTTGGAGAGCTGTTTCAGCTCCTCCCGCATGATGTGGATATGCGGGCTCTGGTCGGCCACCGCCGCAGCGGCCGCGCCGCCGCCCCCAATTCCCTGCAGGCGGCCCACCTGTTCGGTCATGCTGGACAAGAGCGCGCGCCAGTCATCCTGGGCCACGATGCGTGTCTGCCGGTCGCGCTGACGCAGGAAGGCGCGACCACGGGCGGACGCCATCAGCGCCTCCTCCAGGGCAGCGTACTCCTTGTCGGAGAGTTCCAACGGATCCATGCCGCTGCTACCGCCAAGCCCCCACATCGGGCCACCCCTTTCAAACGACGCCAGAGCAAAGATGCCGCTAACGCAACGACCGAAGCAAGCCGCCTGTCAGCGGTCCCCGGAACAAATGCCGAAGTATGAACCGCGCGCCTGGATATTACAGTCGATAATTAAAAACGCCAAATTTCGCCATACTCATTTGCCATCCCCCGCTTCGGGCGTGCGTCACGGGGCCGCTCCGGTGTATTTTGACCCCGCATGTCACAAGAGCGGCCGACCCAGCGGCCGGGTGGGGATGGAACAAGCATGGATATTCTGATCGGCTTTCCCGAAGGGGCGGCATTGGCCGGCAACCTTGCGGCGCGCACGGGCCTTCCCCTGCACCAGGTTTCGCTGCACCGATTCCCCGATGGTGAAAGCCTGGTCCGGCTGGAGGCCGCACCCGAACGCGCCGTCATCGTGCGGTCGCTGGATCAGCCCAACGCCAAGCTGGTGGAGTTGCAGTTTCTGGCCGGCGGCCTGCGGGAACGCGGCGCCAAGGAACTGACCCTGGTCGCCCCCTATCTGGCCTATATGCGCCAGGATATGGAGTTCCGGCCCGGCGAGGTGGTGAGCCAGCGCATCATGGGCCGCTGGCTGGGCGGGCTGTTCGACCGGATCGTCACCGTCGATCCGCATCTGCACCGCACCCATGATCTGGGCGAGGTATTTCCCGGTGGTCGTTCCGCCGCCCTGACCGCCGGCCCCCTGCTGGGCGCCTGGGCCAGGGCTCAGGG
>JAEMSB010000321.1:937-5838 GCA_016463045.1 Niveispirillum sp. | reverse complement strand
GCCAACTGGAGGCCATCCTGTGGCTGACGCCCGGCGGCTGGGCCGATCTGGCCGATCCCGCCATCTGGGCCACCCTGCCCCGGCAGGTCTTGCAGCTGATGGCCGTGTTCGCGCTGTGTCTGGCCATCATCCTAATCTTCTTTAAGGAATTCACCCTGGTCAGCTTTGATCCCGGTCTGGCCGATACGCTGGGCCTGAAAAGCGGGCTGGTGCAGCAGGGGATTGTCGTGCTGGCAGCATTGGCCGCCATCGCGGCGTTTGAGGCGGTGGGGTCCATCCTGGTCATCGCCATGCTGATCTGTCCCGCCGCCACGGCCCGGCTCTATACTGACCGGATGGGGCCGCAGGTGGCCTTGTCCCTGCTGATCGGCGGGGTGACGGGGATTGGCGGTTATGGCCTGGGTGCGTTCGGGCCATCACTTCTGGGCTATGACATGGCGGTGAATGCGGCGGGGTCCATCGCGGTGCTGGCAGGGGTGATCCTGGGGCTTTCCATTCTGCTGGCCCCGCGCTATGGCGTCATCGCGCGCCGGATGCGGCGGGGGATGCAGGGAGCGATGGCGTGATTTATTCTGTTCACTCAAGCGCCGGGCGCCGCCATCCGGCGGCTGGGCTCACGGCGCATGTGCGCCGGGTCGGCAGTCGCCGCCCTCCACTGTCATGAGAAGAGACCTCATGCCAGTGGAACTGTCCTACATCGTGCTGGGCGTGACACCGGCCACGGCGGCGGCGTGCCGGACCCTGGCGGGCCAGGGCGGCTGCTTCACGATCATGGACACGGATCAGCGGGCGGGGCACCGGCTGGTGCTGGAACTGAATACCGGCAGCCGGGGGCGCGCCATCTTCATCCCCGGCAACCCGGAAGAATCCTGTGACCGGGCCGATGCCATTGCCGAAAACGCCCGCTGCTGGCCCGATCAGACGGCGCTTATCCTTTCGCCCGCATCGCTTTGACCCCGTCCAGGATCTGTCGCAGCATGCGTTCGCGCGACGAGATATCCGCGAACCGGGCCTTGGCCTTTTCCTGAAGCTGACCACGCAGGTCGGGATCGTCGGTGTATCGCCTGGCGGCGGGTGCGAAATCGGCGTAGCTGGACAGATGGAAGGCCGGCCCCACCACCACCCCAACATCCCCGCTATTCAGGCTATAGGCCGGGATACCACGCGACAGGGCATAGGCGGCGGATGTGCCCCCACCGCCACGCGGCGGGTTGATATAGAGGTCCGCCGCCGCCATCAGGCCCATAACGTCGGTTTCATGCCCCTGTGACCGCGACCGTGCCGCCAGGGCGGGATGCGGGGCCACAAGCTCGGCGTAATTATCCATCTGTCCCACGAACAGGAAGAACAGGCGCGGTTCGGCCTGTACCGCCGCATCCAGGGCGGCGGCGAAGTCCGGCGTCACCTCCCGCGCCAGGCGCAGGCCGATGATCAGGGTCAGGATCGTGTCATCGCCCAGGCCCAGCGCCGCCTTGTCCCGCACCGTCATGGCGGGCGGCGGGGCGTAGGAATATTCGATGCGGATCACCCTGTCCGGAGTCAGCCCGCCCACCGCCAGGGCTGGCGTCTCTCCGGGGTTCAGTGGGCGCGGCAGGGCCAGCCATGTCGGCTCTGCAAAGGGCAGGTAGCTGCCATAGGGGATGGCGACCACATCTAGCAGGCCATGGCACAGATCAGAGACGGGGCAGAGCGTGCCGAAGGACAGGACCATATCCGGCTTCAGCGCCAATATCTGATCGCGGACCTCAGATGCCATCTGCGGGTCGGTGAAGCCAGCTGGTAGATGGGTGAAGGGAACAGGCAGCCCATCAATGACAAGCTGTTTCACGGCCACCAGTTCACGATCCACGCTGCTGACGAAATTGCCCAGATAGGGAAAATGGGATTTGACCGGCCCATCGGCGGTGTTGATCAACACAACTCGCCGCCCCAGGCGCAAAACCAGCTTTGTCACGAAATCCAGCATGTCGGTGCTGGGCTGGTGGGCACCGCGGATAAACTGTCCCGTGGTGATGACGATCAGGTCCCGCTGACGCGCCGCCGCTGGAACCGGGTCGCGGGCCGGCATGGCGGCACGGTACTGGTTCAGCATCGTCCGCCAGAGCCGGCGGATTGCCATGTCATGGGCGCCGGGATCGGTGAGTTTGATGCGGTTGGTCCAAACGCCATAGATCATGGCGCGCAGGATGTAATCCGCCTGGATCAGGCTGTGCCGGGGTTGGGCACTTTCAAGATCGGCGGTCAGTATCTCGATCACACGGGTGGCCGCATCGGCATCCCAAAGCGCCATGGCGCGGAGGAGATGGTACAGCGTCTCTTCGCGCGCATTGTTACGGGGCACCCGGTCCAACGCCGCGGCAAACGGGGCCGGGTCAGCCCCGGCGGCCACCAGTTGTCCATAGGTGCCGGCAAGTTCTTCCATCCGTACCCAGGCATCAGCGTCGAAGATCGGCTCCTCCATGCCGCCGGCAAGTGTTCGCGCCAGCATGGCGGCAAAGCCTGTCAAACTGTTCTCGCCACCGGTCACTACCCTGCCCCCCATCCGCCTGGACGGGATCATAGACAGCGGGGCCGGAAATGAAAACGCCCGGCGCGGATATCTCCACGCCGGGCGTTCCAAAAGGCCGGGTCCTGGAACCCATCAACCCTTATTCGTCGCGCTGACCCAGCAGGGACAGCAGGAACTGGAACAGGTTGATGAAGTTCAGGTACAGGCTCAGCGCACCCATGACGGCCAGACGGCTGTTGGCCTCTTCACCCCAGTGGGAAGCATAGCTTTCCTTGATCCGCTGGGTATCCCAGGCCGTCAGGCCCGTAAAGATGACTACGCCCAGAACCGAGATGGCGAACTGCAAGGCGCTGGACGCCAGGAAGATGTTCACCAGACCGGCGATGATGATGCCGATCAGGCCCATCATCATGAAGCTGCCCATCTTCGACAGGTCGGCCTTGGTCGTGTAGCCATAGAGGCTGGTGCCCGCGAACATCGCCGCCGTGATGAAGAACACGCGGGCGATGCTGGCGCCCGTATAGACCAGGAAGATCGACATCATCGACAGGCCCATCAGGGCGCTGAAGGCGATCAGGCTGGTCCGCAGGGCGGACGCGGACATCCGGTCAGGCCGGAAGCCGAAGAAGATGAAGGCAAGCGGGGCCAGCATGACCACCCACTTCAAAGGCGTACCGAAGATCATGGCGACCAGGGCTTCGCTCTGCGAACCCAGGAAAGCCACGCCGCCGGTGATTGCCAACGCCAAGCACATGTAATTATAGACGCGCAGCATATGGGTACGCAGACCAGCGTCAAACGACGCCTGGTCCATGGTCCGACTGCCCGCCGCATACGGATTATAGGGTCCGTTTACCATCGATGTATCCTCGACAGGGGCTGTTGAGTACTGAAGCTCTATATTGGGTGCCTCTCCCCCCCGATCAATGGAAATCGGTCTGCGGCCCACGCATTTTCACAAGCACGAGCCCCCCGGTCAGCGCAGATAGGTCGGCACGACCAGTTCCACGGCCTTGGGCATGATGCCCAGATCGGTCAATCCCGGCAGGGCGCCGGAGACGACATTGTCCCGGCGCAGCAGGGTCACCTGATCGCGCGTCAGCGGCTTACCCGGCAGCATTTCCATGAAAAAGGCCTGCAGCATCGCCAGGGGGAAAGGCAGGGTCAGCAGGCCGCGATGGGGTACACCCGCCTGATGCCGGATGTAGTCCAGCAGGTCCTTGAAGCTATAGGCGCGCGGCCCCCCCAGTTCATAGGTCTTGCCCGCACAGGCCGGATTGGTCAGGGCGACCATGACCGCATCGGCGACATCGCCGACATAGACCGGCTGGAATCGGGTATGACCACCGCCGATCAGCGGCAGGAAGGGCAGGATTTTGGCCATCTGTCCGAAGCGGTTGAAGAAGCCGTCGCCCGGCCCGAACACGATGGAGGGGCGCAGGATCACGGCACCCGGCATGGCGGCCCGCACCGCCGCCTCCCCCGCCGCCTTGCTGCGCGCATAGGCCGATGGCGAGGCCGCATCGGCCCCGATGGCCGATATCTGCACGAAGCGGCGGGCACCGGCAGCGGCGGCGGCACGCGCAATGCGGTTTGCCGCCTGATGCTGCACACCATCAAAACTGTCGCCGCCCGACGGGGCCAGGATGCCGATCAGGTTGATGACGGCATCGGCCCCTGTCATGGCAGCGGCCACCGATGCATCGTCACGCGTGTCGGTGGCGATGGGCAGCACCTGCCCGACATCGCCCGCCACCTTCATCCAGGACAGCAGGCCCGGATGACGCGATGGCACGATGACCCGCGCGCCAGCCTGCGCCAGCCGTTTCACCACCTGCCGCCCGATAAAGCCGGAGCCGCCGAAAACCACCACCGTACCCAAGGATGCGGACATCGCCCCCTCCCCCACCTTTAAGCGTATGATTTGGATATGGTTCAGGGGCCTTGCATAAAAAGTCGGGCGATCATGAAAAACATCTGTTGACGGCACCGGCGGCGGTCATTATACACCCGCTCCACGACGCGCCGCCCACCGGCAACGATGGAAAGCGCGGTTCGGAAAACGCCCAGATGGCGGAATTGGTAGACGCGCAGGTTTCAGGTACCTGTACCGCAAGGTGTGGAAGTTCGAGTCTTCTTCTGGGCACCATTCCGATGTAACGCATTTAAGGCCGCCGGTTAATCCCGGCGGCCTTAAGCGTTTCTGGGCCGATCGCAACGCGTCAGAAATAGCGTCGAAAAAAATCAACAAACCTGTTGACGCCCGCAAAGCCCCCCTTTATACAGCCGCTCCACGACGCGCCGCCCATCGGCAACGACGGGAAGCGCGGTTCGGATACGCCCAGATGGCGGAATTGGTAGACGCGCAGGTTTCAGGTACCTGTACCGCAAG
>JAEMSB010000321.1:0-837 GCA_016463045.1 Niveispirillum sp. | reverse complement strand
GTGTGGAAGTTCGAGTCTTCTTCTGGGCACCATCCGCATTAACGCTCTTAAGGCCGCCGGCAACCCCGGCGGCCTTAAGCGTTTTTGGCCCTTCCCTTCGCCTCGGCATCGGACCCTTGCGGCATCGCCCCTTGCGATCAAAGGTCCGGCAACCGATAAGGGGAAGTGCACACGCAATTTCTGCCCGCAAGGAACACAGCTCATGGCCCAGATCTCCCTTTACGATGGTGACCTGCCCGACGGTCTGGACCTGGGCCCCGTCGTCGCCGTCGATACGGAGACCATGGGCCTGAACCCGCATCGTGACCGGCTGTGCCTGGTGCAGCTGTCGTCCGGCGACGGCAATGCCCATCTGGTGCAGATCCGTAAGGGCCAGACCCTGGCCCCCAACCTGAAGCGCCTGATGGAGGACCCGGCGGTCCTGAAGCTGTTCCATTTCGCGCGCTTCGATGTGGCCGTGCTGTACAAGGCGCTGGGCATCACCTGCGCCCCCATCTATTGCACCAAGATCACCTCCAAGCTGGTCCGTACCTCCACCGACCGGCACGGGTTGAAGGATCTGTGCAAGGAGATGACGGGGATTGAGCTGTCCAAGCAGCAGCAATCCAGCGACTGGGGTGCCTCGGACCTGAACGAGGAGCAGCTTAAATACGCCGCTTCCGACGTGCTCTACCTGCACCAGATCAAGGAAAAGCTAGACGCGCTGCTGGAGCGCGAGGGAAGGCGCGAACTGGCGGAGGCCTGCTTCGCCTTCCTGCCGGCGCGCGGCAAGCTGGACCTGCTGGGCTGGGAAGAGCCGGATATCTTCTCGCACTGACCTTGATGCGCGCTGACAGC
>JAEMSB010000320.1 GCA_016463045.1 Niveispirillum sp. | reverse complement strand
ATCCGGCACTGGGCGGGCTGGCCGTGGCGGCCATCAGCTGGGGTCTGGCCGAATATTTCACCCGCCGTCTGCGCCTGTCTCTGTCCAGCATCGTGCTGCTGATCGGCTTTGCCGGCGGCACCCTGGTGGCCGGCCTGACCGGTCTGTTCGACCTGCTGGGCCTGGAACAGGCGCGCATCCAGGATATGGCCGATGCCGCCGGTGCCATTGCCGGGGCGACGGTGCTGGCCGGGGTCGGCGCCTATGCCCATTGGCGCCGTTTCATGGTGCCGATCACGGTGGCTGCCGGTTCGGCCATCGCCCTGGCCGCCGTTGCAGCGCTGGCCGTGCTGGCGGTGCCGTCCTTACGTGACAGTATGCGGGTGCTGGTGCTGATCGGCGGGCTGGTGATGTTCGCCATCGCCATGCGCTGGGACAGCCAGGACCGGGCGCGCAATACCCGCCGTTCCGACGTGGCCTTCTGGCTGCACCTGTCGGCCTCGCCCATGATCATCCATCCGGTCTTCTCCTGGGTGGGTGCCAATGGGGCGGTGCAGATGGTCAGCCCCGGTTTGGCGCTGGCCACCTGCATCGGCACCTATCTGGTGATCGCCCTGGTGTCGCTGGCCATCGACCGCCGGGCCATGCTGGTCTCGGCCCTGGTCTATGTGCTGTATGCGATGGGGCAGCTGTTCGCCATGGCGGGCACGGCCAAGGAGATGAACATGGCCCTGGCGGCCCTGGTCATCGGGTCGGGCCTGCTGCTGCTGTCCACGCAATGGGAAGCCGCCCGCCGCCTTCTGGTCCCGCACCTGCCGGGCGGCATGCGGGAGATGCTGCCCGTCGCGCGGTAAATGACTTGAAACGGTGATTGTCAGGGCTCGCCTTCTGCTCGACCCGACCTACGGTGACAGATGCTGTAGGTCAGGTCGAGGCGGATGCCGAGCCCTGACTTTTTCTTCTTCAACCCCTTCCATGCGTAACTTCCTTGCCTCACCGCCATGGCGCTATGCTACGCACGGTCCCTTGACCTGACGCAGCAACGCCCGGTCCGGGGTCCCACCCCCCGCCAGGGCAGAGGATTGAAGTGATGAGCAAGCGACGCGACGGCGGCCATGCCGCCAAGGGACCCAGCCAGCGCCAGTTGCGCGTGGGCGAGGAAATCCGCCACATCCTGGCCGATATTTTCCGCCGCGGGGAATTCCGCGATCCCGAACTGATGGACCTGAACGTCACCGTGTCGGAAGTGCGCATCAGCCCCGACCTGAAGAACGCCACCGCCTTCGTCATGCCGCTGGGCGGGTCCAAGCCGGAACTGGTCGCCGCACTGAACCGCGCATCTGCCTTCCTGCGCACCCAGGTGGCGCATGAAATGCGCCTGCCCTATGCCCCGCGCCTGTCCTTCCAGCTGGATACCAGCTTCGATTACGCGGAAAAGATCGACCGTATCCTGCACGACCCGCATGTCGCCCGCGATATGACGGGCATCGTCAATACCGGCGATGATGCCGAAGAGGACAAGGAAGAGGACGGGGACCAGAACCATGGCGCGTAAGCGCAAGGGCGTTCCCCGTCACGGCTGGCTGGTGCTGGACAAGCCCGGCACCATGACCAGCACCCAGGCGATGGCAAAGGTCCGCTGGATGATGAATGCGGAAAAGGCGGGCCATGGCGGCACGCTGGACCCCATCGCCACCGGCATCCTGCCCATCGCCTTCGGGGAAGCGACCAAGACCGTCCAGTACGCCATGGATGGGCACAAGACCTACCGTTTCGTGATGAAATTCGGGGAGGCGACGGACACTGACGACCGCGCCGGCCAGGTCATCGCCACCAGCGATGTGCGCCCCACGGATGAACAGATCGAAAAGGCGCTGGAGGCGTTCCAGGGCCTGATCAGCCAGGTGCCGCCGCAATACTCCGCCATCAAGGTGGATGGCGAGCGCGCCTATGATCTGGCCCGTGAGGGGGAGGCGGTGGAACTGGCCGCCCGCACCGTCCGTATCGACGGTTTCCACCTGACGGGCCGGCCCGACAATGACCATGCCGAGTTCGAGGTGGAATGCGGCAAGGGCACCTATATGCGCTCACTGGCCCGCGATCTGGCCCTGGCGGTGGGGACCGTCGGCCATATCACCGTGCTGCGCCGCCTGTCGGTGGGGCCGTTCACGCTGGCCAATGCCGTCACGCTGGAACAGCTGGAACAGATCGTGGCGGAAGGCGACCCGGACGGGCTGCTGATGCCGGTCGCGGCCCCGCTGGACCGGCTGCCCGCCATCGACCTGACGCCGGTGGAGGCCGACCGCCTGCGCCATGGTCAGGGCGTGTCGCTGCTGCGCCGGGCCGATCTGGACCGGCTGGAAGCGCTGCGCGGCGCCGGTGGGGAGGAGGGCACGGCACTGGCCCTGACCGAAGGCCGCCCCGTGGCTCTGGTCCGACTGGAGGGGGGCGAGCTTAAGCCCGCCAGGGTGTTGAACCTTTAGCTTTTTGTGTTCCTCAATCGCCGGCGCTGCTCCGCAGCTTGGCTACGCCGCATGAGCGGCGCGGCGGCCGTCGCCGCCGGAGCTGTTTCCGGTCAACCGAAAACAGCCCTTACGCTGGCTTCGGTTCGGCGTCCAGGTCGGCGGGAGGGGGTTCCGGCGGGGCGGCGTTAGGCGTCAGGGCCACCAGACCCTCCGCGATCATGCCGCGCGCCGTTTCCCGTTCCCCCATGACCACGGTGCTGGCGCCGTTCTGGGTCAGATAGACCACTTCCTCGTCGGCATGGGCGCGGGCGATGATGGACAGGCCGGGATTGGCCACCCGTGTTTGACGGATGATTTGTCCCGCCTCGAACGAGCCGGGGATGGCAATGAACATCAGGCGGGCGGCGGACAGGTTCAGGGCCGACAGCACCTCGGGCACCACGGCATTGCCCACAACCACCTCCACCCCCTGCTCCCGCAGGCTGTCGATGCGCTTCTGATTATCCTCCACCACCAGGAAGGGCACGCCCTCTTCCTTCAGCTGGGCGGAAATCAGGCTGCCGACCCGTCCATGGCCAATGATGAGGGCATGGCCGGTCAGGCTGGTGGGCGGGATCGGCTCGCGCGTCGGCTCCACCACGGCGGCGGGGACGACGGCATCGCCGCCGCCCGGTTCCAGCCGGTGGCCGAACTTGTCGATCAGGGTGAACATCACGGGGTTCATCAGGATCGACAGGATGGCGCCGACCAGCACCAGATCCTGACCTTCCTGCGGCAGCAGGCCCAGATTGACGCCCAGTGCCGCCAGGATGAAGGAAAACTCACCGATCTGCGCAAGCGAGGCGGAGATGGTCAGCGCGGTACTGCGCGGGTGACCGAAGGCCAGCACGATCAGGTAGGCGGCAATCGACTTGCCAAACACAATGATCAGGACGGTGGCCAGCACGGGCAGCGGCCGTTCGATCAGGATGGCCGGATCGAACATCATGCCGACTGACACGAAGAACAGCACCGCGAAAGCGTCACGCAGCGGCAGCGATTCCTCTGCCGCGCGGTGCGACAGGGGCGATCCTGACAGGACCATGCCCGCGAAGAAGGCACCCAGCGCAAAGGACACGCCGAACAGGGTGGCAGCCCCATAGGCCACGCCCAGGGCAATGGCCAGAACCGCCAGCCGGAACAGCTCGCGCGAACCGCTATGCGCGATCTCATGCAGGACCCAGGGAATGACTCGCTTGCCCACCACCAGCATCAGGGCGACGAAGGCCGCCACCTTGCCCAGGGTGATGGCGATGACGGTGATCAGGTCGGACCCGCTGAGCGCGGGGGTGGCGGCTGCTGCCTCCTCGGCCCCGGCCTTGTCACCCAGCAGCCCGGCCAGGGCCGGCAGCAGCACCAGGGCCAGCACCATGGCCAGATCCTCAACGATCAGCCAGCCGATGGCGATGCGGCCCCGCTTGCTTTCCACCAGCCGCCGCTCCTGCAGGGCGCGCAGCAGAACCACGGTGGAGGCAACCGACAGGGCCAGGCCGAAGACTAGGCCGGCCCCGATACTCCACCCCAGCGCCCAGGACAGGCCCATGCCCATTAGGGTGGCAAGGCCGATCTGGCCGATGGCGCCGGGAATGGCGATGGCCTTCACCGACATCAGATCCTTGACGGAGAAATGCAGCCCCACCCCAAACATCAGCAGGATGACGCCGATCTCCGCCAGCTGCGGCGCCAGCTCCATATCGGCGACATATCCGGGTGTCCCTGGTCCGATCATCACGCCGGCCAGCAGATAGCCGACCAAAGGGGAGATTTTCAGTTTCTGCGCGATGGCCCCGAAAATGAACGCCAGCGCCAGCGCGGCGACAATCATTGTGATCAGGGGCACATCATGCATGCGAAGCCTGCCTTTCATCTGGGCCAATGACCGGGCAGGGCCTTGACCTCTCAACCATTTGATCCAATATCAACCAATATGGTTGAGGTAAGCAGGATTACAACCCGTGCCCCATGAAGTTTCTTCACGGATGCTTTCTCCCGCACAATGTCGCGCCGCGCGCGGCCTGCTGGACTGGAGCCAGGAACAGCTGGCCCAGGCATCGGGCCTGTCGCGCAGCACCGTCCGCGACTTCGAAAGCGGTCGGCATGAACCGCACCGGGGCAGCGTGACGCTGATTCTGCAGACCCTGGCGGAACAGGGGGTTGAACCCGTGCCGGCCGATGGTGGGGCGGGGGAGGGGATACGGTTTCGCGCTTCATAGGAAATCTGGCCCTGCGGCATCTGGCGGTGCCCATGCGGGCTGGATCGGGCGCATACTGTCACGTGGTTTTCGTAACTGACCGGGTGAAGAATGGCGATGTTTAAGCTGATGGCACGGCCGACCCCGTTCCTGTTCTTCACAGGGAAAGGCGGCGTGGGCAAGACCTCACTCAGCTGCGCCTGCGCCATCGCGCTGGCCGATGCGGGCAAGCGGGTGCTGCTCGTCAGTACCGATCCCGCCTCCAACCTGGACGAGATGCTGAGCGTCGAGTTGGTGGATCGGCCGACGCCTGTGCCGGGGATTGACCACCTATCCGCCATGAATATCGATCCAGAGGCGGCGGCCGACCAATATCGCGCGCGTGTCATCGCGCAATTGGGGCCAGAGGCGGCCGACACCGAAAAGGCGACGGTGCGCGAGCAACTTTCGGGTGCCTGCACTACGGAGATAGCCGCCTTCGATGAATTTGTCGGCTTGCTGACAGGGGATGGTGCGGGCTTCGACCATGTTGTGTTCGACACGGCCCCCACCGGCCATACATTGCGCCTGCTTAGCCTGCCGCGCGCCTGGACGGGGTTCCTGGCGGGCAATGACCGGGGTGCTTCGTGCCTGGGTCCCCATTCAGGCCTGAAGATGCGGGAGGATCGGTTCCGCCAGGCGATGCTGGCCCTGGGCGATGCGGCGCGCACCACCATCGTGCTGGTCACCCGCGCCGATCCCGCTGCGATCCGGGAGGCGGGACGCACGGCGGACGAATTGCGGGTCCTGGGCCTGTCCAACCAGATGTTGGCCGTGAATGGCCGATTCCATACTACCCTTCCCGATGATGAGGTGGCGCGCGCGCTGGAGGCCGATCAGGATGCGGCGCTGGCCCATCTGCCGGACAATCTGGCTACCCTGCCGTGTGACGAATTCCCGCTGCTGTCCTTCGACATGGTGGGGCTGCCGGCGCTGCGGGCGCTGCTTTCGGGGACGGGAATACCCGCCGCCGATCTCGGCCCGCTGCCCCCGGTAGATCTGCCGACCCTGGACCGGCTGGTGGCGGATATCGCCGCTGGCGGCAAAGGGCTGGTGATGGTGATGGGCAAGGGCGGGGTGGGCAAGACCACGGTCGCCGCCGCCATCGCCGTGGGCCTGGCCGCCCGCGGTTATGG
>JAEMSB010000843.1 GCA_016463045.1 Niveispirillum sp. | reverse complement strand
GGATGCCGCCGAGGATGATCACCATGGCCATCAGGCCCCAGAGCGCATCGGCGGCGATCTTCAGCGCCTGCTTCAAGGGGATGACTTCGCCTTTGGGGTAGTCGCGCTTTTTCGCGAAGATCAGGCAGAGCACCATCAGGCACGCGCTCATCAACAAGCCCGGCACCACACCGGCCATGAACAGCGAGGCGATGGAGACGGTGCCGCCTGCCGCCAGGGAGTACAGCACCGAGTTATGGCTGGGCGGCGTCAGCAGCGCCTGCACCGAACCGCTGACGGTCACGGCGGTGGCGAATTCGCGCGGATAACCCCGCCGTTCCATTTCCGGAATCAGCACCGAGCCGACCGAGGCGGTATCGGCCACGGATGAGCCGGAAATCGCGCCAAAAAACGTCGAAGCCATGATGTTGACCAGAGACAACCCGCCACGCACAAAGCCCACCAGCACCCCGGCAAAGGCCACCAGGCGCCGCGACATGCCGCCCTCGGCCATGATCGCCCCGGCCAGCACGAAGAACGGAATCGCCATCAGCGAAAACTTGTTCACCCCACCGGCAATCTGAATCATCAGGGCCTGGAACGGGATGTCGATCCACCACGCGCCAATCAGCGCCGACAGCCCCAACGCGTAGGCCACCGGCATGCCGATCAGAATCAATACAACAAAGCTGCCCAACAGAATCAATGCGTCCATATCAGGCGGCCCCTTCGTTTTCTTCAACCAAGTCGAAGCGCACCACCTTGCGGTTGCTCTGGTCACCGAGCAGCAGCTTTTCGACCACGAACACCAGGGTCAGCACGCCGCCAATCGGGATCGGCATGTAGGTGATGCCTACGCGCAGGGTGGGGATGGCGCTCATGAATTGGTTCCAGGTGGACAGGCACAGCTTGGTGCCCCAAATCGTCATGAACACGCAGATGGTGCCCATCAGCAGTTGCGAGAGGATGCCGACGAGGCGGCGTTGGACGGGCGGCAAGCGGTCAGTGATCATCGCCACCGACATGTGCGCGCCGGCACGGTAACTGGCAGCGGCGCCGATAAAGGTGAACACCAGCATCAGCAGGATGGCGGTGGGCTCCGGCCAGCTGGAACCGGTACCGAGGGCGTAGCGGGTGAAGATACCCCAGGGAATGATCAAGGCCACCCCCAGGACCGAAAGGCCGGCGACCCAGATACAGGTCATGTAAAGGCGGTCATTGAAGCGCAGCAGTAAAGTCTTCATGGCGTTCACCGTGACCGGGCGCGTCGATGCCGACCGCGCCGGGCCTTATGCAGGGGCAGGGGAGGTTATTGAACCGCGTCGATGCGCTTGATCATGTCCGCATACGGCGCACCGTACTTGGCACGCACCTGGGCGGTGGCCTCATAGAAGGGCTTTTTATCGACGGTGATGAACTCCACGCCGGCCTTCTTGAGTTTCTCTTCACTGCTGGCGGACTTGGCGTCCCAGAGCACGCGCTCATCAGCCTGGGCGGCCTTGGCGGCGGCCTTGACCATGTCCTGCTGGGCGGGGTCGAGCTTGTTCCAGGTGATTTTCGACATCACGATGGGCTCAGGCAGGATCAGGTGTTCGG
>JAEMSB010000319.1:4963-5868 GCA_016463045.1 Niveispirillum sp. | reverse complement strand
CCGGACATCAGAGATACGCTTCACCCATGTTTTCAAACCTGCTCGGTATGTTCTCCGCCGACATGGCGATCGACCTTGGTACGGCGAACACGCTCGTCTACGTGAAGGGTCGCGGCATCGTCCTCAATGAACCGTCGGTAGTCGCCATTCGCGACCTACGGGGCAAGAAGCAGGTCTTGGCCGTGGGTGATGAGGCCAAGCTGATGCTGGGCCGTACGCCCGGCAACATCCAGGCCATCCGCCCGCTTCGCGACGGCGTCATCGCCGACTTCGAAGTGGCGGAAGAAATGATCAAGCATTTCATCCGCAAGGTTCATAACCGCCGCAGCTTTGCCAGCCCGGAAATCGTGATCTGCGTTCCGTCGGGTTCCACCGCCGTTGAACGCCGCGCGATCCAGGAAAGTGCCGAGGCCGCCGGTGCGCGCCGCGTTTCCCTGATCGAGGAACCGATGGCTGCCGCCATTGGCGCCGGCTTGCCCGTGACTGAGCCGACAGGCAGCATGGTCGTCGATATCGGTGGCGGCACCACAGAAGTGGCCGTCCTGTCGCTGAACGGCACTGTCCATGCCCGCTCCGCCCGCGTGGGTGGTGACAAGATGGATGAGGCCATCATCGGCTATATCCGCCGTCACCATAACCTGCTGGTGGGTGAAGGTTCTGCCGAGCGTATCAAGAAGGAAATCGGTTCCGCCTGCCCGCCGGAAGATGGCGAAGGCCGGGTGATGGAGATCAAGGGCCGCGACCTGATGAACGGCGTGCCCAAGGAACTGGTGATGAGCGAACGGCAGATTGCCGAAAGCCTGGCCGAGCCGGTCAGCCAGATCATTGAGGCCGTGAAGGTCGCCCTGGAGCATACGGCCCCCGAACTGGCCGCCGACATCGTGGATAAGGGTATCGTCCTGACG
>JAEMSB010000319.1:0-4953 GCA_016463045.1 Niveispirillum sp. | reverse complement strand
GTCCTGACGGGTGGCGGCGCGCTGCTGGCCAATCTGGATTATGTCCTGCGCCATGCTACCGGCCTGCCGGTTTCCATCGCCGATGATCCGCTGTCCTGCGTGGCGCTCGGCTCCGGTCGTGCGTTGGAAGAGGAAAGCCTGCGCAACGTGCTGATTCGCATGTATTGATCGGTTCGCTATAGCGATCCGATATTTACACCATCGCGTTGAAGCGTTACTTTCACAAGGCACTGTAAGCCACCGATTTCGGTGGCTTACCCGATCACGGGACACCACCCCCCGGTGAAGACACGCAATAGCGGATCCGTCGTGCGCATCGCGGCCCCTCTTTGGGGGATGGTGCAGCGATTCTATTTTCCGCTGCTGATCCTGGCTGCCGCCGCCCTGATGATGATCGGGCATGTGAATGGCGGTGCGGTGGAACAGGCGCGTACCCGCGTCACCGATGCCGTTTCCCCGGTTTTGAACGTCATGTCGCGTCCGGCCGCCAGCGTGGCCGACGGGCTGGAATATTTCCGGCAGCTGGTTGACCTGCATGACGAGAATGCCCGCCTGCGCGAGGAGAATTCCCGGTTGCGGCAGTGGGAACAGGCAGCTCTGCGTCTGGATGCCGAAAACCGCTCCCTGCGCTCGCTCTTGTCCTTCAAGCCTGACCCGGCGGCGCGTGTGGTCACGGGCCGTGTCGTCGGTGATCCCGGCGGCGCCTTCGTCCGCACGGTCGTCGTCACCATCGGTGAACGCGATGGTGTGGCGCGGGGGCAGGCTGTGATGTCGGGGCAGGGGCTGGTTGGCCGTATCGTGCAGGTCGGCGACTGGTCGTCGCGCGTGCTGCTGATCACCGATCTGAATGCCCGCATTCCTGTCGTGCTGGAAAGCAGCCGGCAGCGCGCCATGTTGGCCGGCGACAATTCCGACCATCCGCTGCTGACCTATCTGCCGCCCAACAGCGAGGTTACGCCGGGTGAGCGGGTGTTTACCTCCGGCCATGGCGGCCTGTTCCCGCCGGGTCTGCCCGTCGGCATTGTTGAAATCGGGGCCGGTGGCAAGCCCCGGGTCGTGCCCATGGCCGACCTGTCGCGTCTGGAGCATGTGCAGGTGGTCGATTTTGGCACCGTGGGCGGCGTGGCCGCCGAAGCGACGCAGCCCGGCGCGATGAAGTAAGGGGCACGGCCTTGGCCGGCGGATTGTTTAACCAGCTCGATCAGACGGCACGCAACCTTGTGCCCTTCACCGTCACTGTCCTGGCCATGCTGGTCGGGATGGTGCCCTTGCCGTTGCCCGGCTATGCCATGGTGACGGTGCCCTTCATGCTGATGTGCCTGTTCTACTGGGTCATCCACCGGCCCGACCTGCTGCGCCCGCTGGTGGTGTTCGCCATCGGCCTGTTGCAGGACCTGATTGGCGGCACGCCCATCGGATCGACCTCCATGGTGCTGATCATGGCTTATTGGCTGCTGATCACCCAGCGTCGCTTTTTCCTGGGCCGATCCTTCGTGATGCTGTGGATCGGTTTTGCATTGGTGGCCACAGGGGCGGCGGCGGTACAATGGTCGGTGTTCGCTCTGATGACGGCCAGCCTTCTGGATGCGCGGCCCGTGCTGGTGCAGGCCCTGATGGGCGTGGCATTGTTCCCGTTGATGGCTTGGCTGCTGCAAAGGCTGCACCGCGCCTATTTGAGCTGAGGGTAACCCATGTCGGCCTTTGACCGGGACGCCGAACGGCAGCGCATGCTGTCCCGCCGCACGCTGGTGCTGGGCGGGCTGCAGGGGGCTGCCGTGGCCACGCTAATGGGCCGGCTCTATTATCTCCAGATCGTGGAGAGCGATCGCTATACGGTTCTGGCGGAGGATAACCGCATCTCGCTGCGGCTGGTGGCGCCGCCCCGTGGCCTGATCACCGACCGGTTCGGCGTGCCGCTGGCCGTCAACGAGCAGAATTTTAGCACGATCATCGTGTCCGAACGCGCCGGCGACGTGCAGCAGATCCTGGACGAGGTGGGTAAGCTGATCCCCCTGACCGAGGCGGATGAAAGGCGTATCCAACGTGATATCCAGCGCTCCCGCTCCTTCGCGCCTATCACGATCAAGGAGAACCTGACCTGGGATCAGGTGGCCGCGATCGAGGTCAATCTGCCCGACCTGCCGGGTGTCTCCATCGATGTCGGTCAGGTCCGCTCCTACCCGTTCGGTGAGGCGTTGAGCCATGTACTGGGTTATGTTGGGGCGGCGGCGGAGAAGGATGTGGAAGGGTCCAGCGACCCGCTGCTGACCCTGCCGGGCTTCAAGGTCGGCAAGGGCGGGATCGAGAAGCAATATGATCAGGCCCTGCGCGGTGCGGCCGGCAATCGCCAGCTGGAGGTGAATGCCGTCGGCCGCGTCATCCGCGAATTGTCGCGCGATCCGGGGCAGTCGGGGCGCGAAGTGGCGCTGACCATCGATGCCAAATTGCAGCATTACATGCATCAGCGCCTGTCGGCGGAGGAGAGCGCGGCGGCCGTCGTCATGGATGTGAATACCGGTGGCATCCACGCGCTTTGTTCCAGCCCCAGCTTCGATCCCAACCAGTTCGCCATGGGCATCGGGTACGAGGCTTATCAGGCCTTGCTGAAGGATGAGCGTACGCCGCTCATCAACAAGGTGATCGCGGGCCAGTATCCGCCGGGTTCGACCTTCAAGATGCTGACGGCGCTGGCGGCCCTGGAATCGGGCATCGTCAATGCCGACCACCGTGTCTTCTGTTCCGGCCATATCGAACTGGGCAGCCACCGTTTCCATTGCTGGAGCCGCAATGGCCATGGCACGCTGGACATGGTCGGTGCGCTGATGAACAGCTGCGATGTCTATTTCTATGATATTGCCGGCCGTATCGGCATGGACCGCATCGCCGAGATGGCCCGCCGTTTCGGCCTGGGCGGCAAGGTGGGACTGGAGCTGCCGGGAGAGCGGCCGGGCCTCATTCCGGACCCGAAATGGAAGCGTCAGGCCTTGAAACAGCCCTGGCACCAGGGTGAAACCCTGATCGCCTCCATGGGTCAGGGCTATGTCCTGACCACGCCCTTGCAGCTGGCGGTCATGACAGCGCGGCTGGCCAGCGGGCGGGCGGTACAGCCGCATCTGCTGAAATCCATCGAAGGGCAGTTCAACGAGACCACGGAATGGCCCGCCATTGACGTGAAGCCGGAAAATCTGGCCACCGTTCTGAAGGGTATGAACGCCGTCACCAATGTGCCCGGCGGCACCGGCTATCGCGCGCGCATCAATGTGCCGGGCATGGAGATGGCGGGCAAATCGGGCAGCGCCCAGGTGCGCCGCATTTCCATGGCCGAGCGTAATTCCGGTGTCATCAAGAATGAGAACCGGCCCTGGCGGGAGCGCGATCACGCCCTGTTCGTGGCCTTTGCCCCTGTCCAGGCGCCGAAATATGCCTGTGCGGTGATCGTGGAACATGGCGGCGGCGGCGGTGCCGTGGCGGCCCCCATTGCGCGCGACATCCTTCTGGAATGCCAGATGCTGGAGGCGGCGCGCGCCACCGTCGCGCAGCAGCCGCCACCTTCCACCGACACCACGCCGCCGGCCCCCAACCCCGCGGGAGAAACGCCATGACTCTGGACGTTTCCAGCGACAGCGCCGCCCTTTCCTTTACCGAGAAGCTGGCCCAGATCCCCTGGTCCTTCGTGTTCCTGGTCACCATCGTGGCCTGTGTCGGCTTCGCCATGCTCTATTCGGCGGCCAACGGACAGATCGATCCCTGGGCGTCGCGGCAGATGCTGCGTTTCGGCGTCGGTCTGGCGCTGATGCTGTTCATCGGCATGATCGATATCCGCGTCTGGATGAAGATGACCTACCCGCTTTACGGGTTGGTCCTGGTGCTGCTGGTCGGCGTCGATTTGTTCGGATCGGTGGGTAAGGGGGCGCAGCGCTGGATCGACCTAGGCTTTGTGCAATTGCAGCCGTCGGAGATCATGAAGGTCACCCTGGTCATGGCGCTGGCCCGCTATTTCCATGGCGCCTCGCTGGAGGATACGGGCCGCATCCCCTATCTGATCGTGCCGCTGCTGATCGTGGGGGCGCCGGTCGCCCTGGTGCTGGCGCAGCCGAACCTGGGGACCTCGCTGATGCTGATCATGGCGTCGGGGGCGATGTTCTTCCTGTCGGGCGTGCGCTGGTGGAAGTTTGCGCTGGTGATCGGCGCTGTCTTGATTGCCATCCCGCTCAGCTGGCAGTTTCTGCTGCACGACTATCAGCGCGACCGGGTGGAGACCTTCCTGGACCCGGACAGCGACCCGCTGGGCACCGGCTATCACATCACGCAGTCGAAGATCGCCTTCGGGTCGGGGGGGCTGACGGGGAAGGGGTTCCTGCAGGGCACGCAGAGCCATCTGAACTTCCTGCCGGAAAAGCAGACCGACTTTATCTTCACCATGCTGGCGGAGGAATTCGGCCTGGTCGGGTCGGTCAGCTTCCTGGTGCTGTATTGCCTGCTGCTGCTGTTCGGTTTCGTCATCGCGGGGCGATGTAGACATCAGTATGGGCGGCTGCTGGCGCTGGGGCTGACGGTCAACCTGTTCCTCTATCTCTTCATCAATGTCGCCATGATCATGGGCCTGATCCCCGTGGTGGGTGTGCCGCTGCCGCTGATTTCCTATGGCGGGACGGCGACCCTGGCCGTGATGGTGGGCTTTGGCCTGCTGATGTCGGTGCATGTCCACCGGGATGTCCGCATGTCGCGGCGGGGGTTGGGCGATCTCTGATGCGGCATGCCGTCAGCGCAAATCTCGGTCGCTGAAAAAAGCACCATTCCTTGCATCGAAAACTATCGACAAGGGGAAATCCCTTTGCTACACAGCGCGCCTCGCCACGGTGAACGCCCTGGCGGGGCCGCGAAAGCGGATGTGGATTGGGCGCATAGCTCAGTTGGTAGAGCAGCTGACTCTTAATCAGCGGGTCCAAGGTT
>JAEMSB010000842.1 GCA_016463045.1 Niveispirillum sp. | reverse complement strand
CTATTATGCCGGCTATGACCCGTTGAAGGACAGGGAGGGCAGGGTCGTCGGCATCCTCTATGTCGGGCTGAAAAAGGATGATCTGCTGGCAGAGTTCAACCGGGGCATCACCTGGGTCGCCCTGGGGGCGCTGGTCCTGACCATCGTGATGTCCGTATCGGCCCTGGGGCTGGCCCGCTGGCTGCTGGCGCCGCTGGGCCGGCTCAGCGCCCGGATGGACGGCATGCGCCAGGGAAGGCTGGACCAGCCCGTGCCCGACCGCGAAAAACAGGATGATGTGGGGGAGATGGCCCGCGCCGTGGAGAGCTTCCGCCTGACCCTGATGGAAACCGAAGGTCTGCGGCGGGAACAGGAACAGCAGCGGCAGATGGCGGAACAGGCCCGTGTGGCCTCGCTGCGCACCATGGCCGACACGGTGGAGGATGAGACGCGCCACGCCGTCGATGCCGTCGCCGCACAGACCCAGTCGATGGATGCCGAGGCCAAGGTGATGGCCGCCGCCGCCGACCGCATGGGCAACAACGCCCAGAACGTGGCCGCCGCTGCCGAACAGGCCCTGGCCAATGCCCAGACAGTGGCATCGGCCACCAACCAGTTGACCGCCTCCATCGGCGAAATCACGGCCCAGGTGGCCCATGCCAGCGCCGTGACCCGCGACAGCGTGGCGGCCAGTGCGGAGGCGGCGAGCGCCATCGACGCGCTGTCGGAAAGCGTGACACAGATCGGCGGCATCGCCGGCCTGATCGCCGACATCGCGTCGCAGACCAACCTTCTGGCGCTCAACGCCACCATCGAGGCGGCGCGGGCCGGAGAGGCGGGCAAGGGCTTTGCCGTGGTCGCGTCGGAGGTGAAGAACCTGGCCAGCCAGACGGCGCGGGCCACGGAGGATATCGCCCAGCGCATCCTTGGCATCGGCGCCGTGCGCGACCGGGCCGTGGCCGCCGTCAGCGACATCACCCACCAGATCCAACAGGTAGATCAGGTGGCAGCCGGCATCGCAGCCGCCATGGAGGAGCAGTCCGCCGCCACGACCGAGATTGCCCGCAATGTCGAACAGACCGCCGATGCCGCGCGCGAGGTGGCGTCACGCATCGCCGAAGTATCGGCGGAGGCCGCACAGACCGACCGCTGCGCCAATGATGTACAGACCGCCGCCCACCAGATGGCGGACAGTGTGGAACATCTGCGCGAAACGCTGGTCCGTGTCGTCCGTACCGCGTCGGCCGACGTGGACCGCCGCCGCCGCCCGCGCTTTGCCGTGTCCATCGACTGTCAGGTGGAACAGGACGGACGCACCCTAGCTGGTCGCGTGGTGAACCTGTCGGAGGGCGGGGCCATGCTGACGGTCGCGGGCATTGCGCCATCGCCGGGGGTGCTGGTGATGGCGGGCCTGCGCCTGCGCTTCCGCACGCCGGAGCAGGCACAGGGTGCGGGCCATGTGAAATTCACCCTGACAGACGCCGAAGCAGCGGCCCTGCGCGCCCGGTTCGAGGGCCTGACGGCGGGGGCAGTGGCAGCGTGATGCCGCCGTCCGTTACGGCAAATACCTGAATAACACCAACCCTTTCCCCATTACCCC
>JAEMSB010000841.1 GCA_016463045.1 Niveispirillum sp. | reverse complement strand
GGCCTCCGGTGCGGGTTCTGAAACGCCGACGCCCACCGCCGCCCCGGCCCAGCCAAAGATTTCTGCGGATGAGCTGTTCAAGAAGGCGTTCGGACAGAAGAAGCAGGCGCAGAGCAGCCAGAAGGCCGACCTGCCCGTCTATTTCGATGGGTACGAGATCGGGCAGGTGCCGGGCCAGGTCTCGATCAACCCCGCCGACACGCTGGTCGATCTCAACAAACTGTCCGAACTGCTGCGCCCCATCGCACAGGAGGAGCCGATCAAGGCGCTGCTGGCCCAGGCCGGGCCGGACGGCAACGCGGCCCCTGCCCGCATGACCCGGTCGGGAATCCAGCTGGCCTATGATGGCGGCGACCAGATCGTGAAGGTCACGGTCCCCGCTGCCGCGCGACGCCCGCGCGATCTGTCGGTGCTGGAACGCGGTGCTGCGGCGCGGGCCTATACCGTCATCCCGCAGGCCGATCTGTCGGCACAGATGAACATGCGGGCCGCTATCGAATATCTGTCCGTCCCCACCGGCTTCGGCAAGGATGGGCTGGGGCCCCTGTCGGTCTCCATGGAACCCGCCATCAACTGGAAAGGCTGGGTGGTGGAGGGGGAGATCAATTACCGCGAAGATGCGGTCCGCACCCTGTCGCGCGGCCCCGTCCGCCTGATCCATGACTTCACCGATGCTGGCATCCGCACACAGCTGGGCGATTTCACCATGCCGGTGATCGGCAATCAGGTGGGCCGGGCCGTGGCCGGCATCTCCGTCGCCAAGAATTTCTCGATCCGGCCCTATGACATGGTGCAGCCGGGCGGTAACCGTGAATTCATCCTCGACAATCCGTCGATGGTGGAGGTCATCGTCAATGGCCGCCCCACCCGCACCTTCCGCCTGGAACCCGGCCCCTACAATCTGAATAACTTCCCCGGCGCGTCCGGCACCAATGATGTGCAGATCCGCATCACCGATGCCTATGGCCGCGAACAGACCATCGACTTTCCTTTCTTCTTCGATAGCCAGCTGTTGGCAACGGGAATACAGGAATATGGTTATTCGATCGGCGTGCCGTCGCGGATCGATAAGGACCGTTACCTCTATGACGAAAAGGACCCGGTCCTTTCTGCCTATCATCGCGTGGGCGTGACTGACAATTTCACCTTTACCCTGGGCACCCAGGTCGACAAGACGGAAACCACGGTCACGGCAGAGGCGCTGGTGGCCACCGGCCTCGGCACGTTCAGTGTGGAACCATCGGCCTATCTGCGGCGCAAGGATTGGGGACCCACCGAAACAGCCGCCGACAAGAAACAGGGCTATGGCGGCACCCTGCGCTACCGCTCCTATTCAAACGGTGCCTCGGTACTGGACAGCCAGGCCATCACAGCGCAGGTCAGTTGGTATGATCCCAATTACCGCAGTTTCGGCTCGACCTTCGTCTCCAATACCAAGCTGGATGCGGCTGTCCGCATCTCCCAGCCCTTGTTTGAGAACCTGACCACCTCGCTGGGCGGCCGCTACCGCGAAACGCGCGGCAGCTCGGAACGGGACAGCTATTCGGTGGATCTGGCCCTGCGCCGCCGCCTGTTCGAGAC
>JAEMSB010000318.1 GCA_016463045.1 Niveispirillum sp. | reverse complement strand
TATATGGCCATGGCCAACTGGATGCGCCACCGGGAATGGCCATCCGACCTGCCGATCCGCAGCAAGTCGGACATGGTTACGGCCGACCTGTCCGACCCGGAGCGCTTGCGGCAGGCGCGGCGACTGGTCCAGGCCCACCATGCCCGCCGCAAGAAGGGCTGAAGGTCAGCTGCAACCCGTCGTCCCGCCGCAGGTGTCGCATTTCAGGCAGGTGCCATTGCGGACCAGCGTCATGTTCTGGCATTCGGGGCAGGGGTCACCCTCATACCCACGGGCGCGGGCTTCCCTGACCTTTTCGAACCGGGCGTCATGCCGGCCCACGGTGCCGCCACGCAGGGCCGTGCTGGACAGGCTGTCGGAATGGACAGACGGACCGCCGACATAGTTGGTGACATCGGTGCCTGTGGCCGCATAGGACGTGGTGGCCTGCTGGAACCCGGCCAGAACCCGCCCCTGCTGCCCACCCGGTACAACACGCAGGTTGGAGCGGACATAGCCGGTTGACGCGATGCGCGCGACGGCGGCCAGCGTCTCCTGTGTCATGTAGGCGGCATTGTCCGGCAGTTCCGGCGCAGTATTGGCGGCTTCCGGCATGCCGGCCAGATCGGCCTGCGCATCGCCCCGGCCCATCGTATCGGGCAGCAAATCCTCCGGCGTGGCATGCGCCAGATCGTTGCGACCCAGGTACGAGATGGCCAGTTCCCGGAACACGTAATCCAGAATGCTGGTCGACATCTTGATGGCGTCGTTGCCCTGCACCATGCCCGACGGTTCGAAGCGGGTGAAGGTGAAGGCCTCCACATATTCCTCCAGCGGCACGCCGTATTGCAGGCCCAGCGATACCGCGATGGCGAAATTGTTCATCATCGACCGGAAGGCGGCCCCTTCCTTATGCATATCGATGAAAATCTCACCCAGACGGCCATCCTGATACTCACCGGTGCGCAGATAGACCTTGTGCCCGCCGACCATGGCCTTCTGGGTGTAGCCCTTGCGCCGCTGCGGCAGCTTTTCGCGTCCACCGGAGCGGACGACCTTTTCCACCACGCGCTCAATGACCCGCTCCACGACCCGTTCGGCGACCAGCGGGATGCGGGCAGCGGCGGGAGCCTCCACCACGCGTTCCAGCAGGGTCGGCTCCTCGCCGGTCAGATCGTCCTCATCCTCCTCCAGGATCTGGGCGTTCAGCGGCTGGGAGAGTTTGGAGCCGTCGCGGTACAGCGCATTGGCCTTCAGACCCAACTGCCAGGACAGCATATAGGCGTCGGTACAGGCCGTGACCGAGGCACTGTTGGGCATGTTGATGGTCTTAGAAATGGCGCCGGAGATAAAGGGCTGCGCCGCCGCCATCATGCGGATATGGGCGTCTGCCGACAGGTAGCGCTTACCGATCTTGCCGCAGGGGCTGGCGCAGTCGAAGACGGGCAGATGTTCGTCGTGAAGGCCGGGCGCACCTTCCAGGGTCATGGCGCCGGAAACATAGACATTGGCCGCCTCGATCTCCTTCCTGGAGAAGCCCAGATGGGCCAGCAGGTCGAAGCCTGGGCTGTCCAGCAGGTCCGCCGGGATGCCCAGGGTTTCGATGCAGAAGTCGGCGCCCAAGGTCCATTTATTGAACACGAACTTGATATCGAAGGCCGATTCCAGCGCGCTCTCGACCTTCTCAATCTCCCCATCGCCAAAGCCCAGCTTGCGCAGCCGGTCATGGGTGATGCCAGGGGCACCGACCAGGGTGCCATGGCCGACGGCATAGCGTTCGATCTTCGCAATGGCCGCATCATCATAGCCCAGGCGCGACAGCGCCTCCGGCACGACACGGTTGATGATCTTGAAATAACCGCCGCCGGCCAGCTTCTTGAACTTCACCAGCGCGAAGTCAGGCTCGATCCCGGTCGTGTCGCAATCCATGACCAGACCGATGGTGCCGGTGGGGGCGATCACGGTGGTCTGGGCGTTGCGGAAGCCATGGGCGCGGCCCAGGTCTAGGGCGTGGTCCCAGGAAGCGCGCGCAGCACTGATCAGGTCGGCATCGGGGCATTCATCACTTATCAGCGGCACCGGTGCCACCGACAGCCCCTCATAGCCCATGCGGGCACCATGCGCGGCACGGCGATGGTTGGCGATGACGCGCAGCATCGGCTCGCGGTTGGCATCAAAGCCGGGGAAGGGACCCAACTCCCGCGCCATTTCCGCGGACGTGGCATAGGCCACGCCCGTCATCAGCGCCGTGATGGCACCCGTCAGCGACCGGCCCGCGACGCTGTCATAGGGCAGGCCGGCGGCCATCAGCAGGCCGCCGATATTGGCAAAGCCTAGGCCCAGGGTGCGGAAATCATAGGACAGGCGCGCGATTTCACGGCTCGGGAACTGCGCCATGGCCACGGAGATTTCCAGGACGATGGTCCACAGCCGGCAGGCATGTGTAAATGACTCGATATCGAAACGACCATCGGGGCGCCGGAATTCCATCAGATTGATGGAGGCGAGGTTACAGGCCGTATCGTCCAGGAACATATATTCGCTGCACGGGTTGGACGCGTTGATGCGACCGGATACCGGGCAGGTGTGCCATTCATTGATGGTGGTGTCGAACTGCACGCCGGGATCGGCGGATTGCCACGCGGCATAGCCGATCTTGTCCCACAGGTCGCGGGCCCGCAGCGTCTTCGACACTTTCCCGTCGGTGCGGCGGATCAGGTTCCAGGGGCCGTCGCTGTCCACCGCCTCCAGGAACGCATTGGGCACCCGCACCGAATTGTTGGAATTCTGGCCGCTGACAGTCAGGTAGGCTTCCGAATCCCAATCAGTATCAAAGGTTCGGATATCGATGCCGGCATGACCCTGGCCCGCCAGCTGGATCGCGCGCTGGATATAGTTTTCGGGTACCAGATCGCGGCGGGCCGCAATGATGGCGCGTTTCAGGGCCCGGTTCTTGGCAGGGTCCAGCCGTTCGGCGTCCGGGCCAATCCCTTCATTACAGGCGGCCATCACCATGTTCAGGTGGCGCGACACCTGCTTGGACCCGGTCACCAGAGCGGCAACCTTCTGCTCCTCCACCACTTTCCAGTCGATATAGGCCTCGATATCGGGGTGATCGAGATCGACCGTCACCATCTTGGCGGCGCGGCGCGTGGTCCCGCCAGATTTGATGGCGCCCGCCGCGCGGTCCCCGATCTTCAGGAAGCTCATCAGACCGGAGGATTTGCCACCGCCCGACAGCTTCTCATCCTCTCCGCGCAGGCGGGAGAAGTTCGTTCCGCTGCCGGAACCATACTTGAAAAGACGGGCCTCGCGGACCCACAGATCCATGATCCCGCCTTCATTCACCAGATCGTCGGCCACCGACTGAATGAAGCAGGCGTGCGGTTGCGGGCGTTCATAGGCGGAGTTGGACGGGGTGACGGCACCGGTGGCCGGGTCGACAAAGAAATGCCCCTGGGCGGGACCGTCGATGCCATAGGCCCAGTGCAAGCCGGTATTGAACCATTGCGGGCTGTTGGGGGCCGCCATCTGACGGGCCAGCATGAAGCGCATTTCGTCATAGAAGGCCGAGGCATCGGCATCCGAATCGAAATAGCCGCCCTTCCAGCCCCAATAGGTCCAGGTGCCGGCCAGACGGTCAAAAACCTGCCGGGCGGAGGTTTCCCCGACCATCCGCTGCTCCAACGGCAGCTTTGCCAGGGCCTTTTCGTCCGCGACATGGCGCCACAGGAAGCTGGGGACGCTGTTCTCCTCCACCGCTTTCAGAGCGGTGGGCACCCCGGCGCGGCGGAAATATTTCTGGGCCAGGATGTCACAGGCTACCTGGCTCCATTCCGCGGGCACCTCGATATCCTTGGCCTGGAACACGGTGGAACCGTCAGGATTGCGAATCTCGCTGGTCGCCGTTCGGAACGGGATGTCCGCATAGGCATCCTGACCTTCGACGGTGAAACGGCGCTCGATACGCATGGTCTTGGCCCCTTTTCCCAGACAAGGCGGCGATCCTGGCCAGCCCCGTCCACGAAGGAGACAGGCGCAGCCACACCGCAATATATGGTGACGGGCCAGAGGCTAGGCCACCGGGGGCGGGGCCGGCAACCAGATTTTGTTGGGGAAAACAGGGCCATACACTGCTTATTGTGGTTGACGATTGCGGCAGGCCGGAATCCATTCCGGCCTGCCGGTCCATGGCGGAAATGCTGGATTTGGCATCCCGCCCCCTTGTGTGAGTCGCTTTGGTCCTCACATCGACGAGACGCATAAGGTCAGGTGCCCCGCCGCAGGGCATATCCACACCGGACAGGGGGTTTCATTCCGTCCTCAACGGTGGCAGGGTGCGCCCGCCAAATGTGGCCGGTATCATAGCCAAGTCGTGCCCTGAATGCCCCTGACGCCCGATCCCGAGTCTCAACCGCCCCAGACCGTCCCTGCCAGTGAGGGCATGAGCCGGCGGCAGAAGGCGTTGCTGGGCATCGGTACGGTTCTGTTCCTGGGCGTGCTTCTGGTTTTCGCCGTTCGTCATGTGATGGCGGAGGTGAATTTCGGTGAGGTGATCGCCTATCTGGAGGCGTTGCCCCTGTCCAAGGTGATCAAGGCCATCGGCCTGACGGCCTTGGCCTTCTGGCTGCTCACACTTTATGACCTCTCGGCGCTGATCTATCTGAAAAAGAAGGTCCCATACCGGACCACGGCCTTCGCGGCGGCCTGTGGCTATGCGATTTCCAATAATGTCGGCTGGGCGGTGATCAGCGGGGCGGGGGTTCGGCTGCGTGCCTATGGCACCGCCGGCCTGTCGCCGGGTGATGTTGCCAAGGTTGTGGTGTTCTCCACCACCACCTTCACGCTGGGCCTTATCTTCACCGGGTCTGTCGGCATGATCGTGGGGCCGCACCCGGTTTCCGTCTTGTTGAAGATCCCTGAACTGGCGGTACAGGCGGCAGGTGCCCTGATGCTGCTGGGCCTGCTGGCCATCTGCGTGATTACGGCTGTGACCCACAAGCCGGTGAAGATCTGGCGCTGGTCGATCCAGCTGCCCAGCTGGGGCGGGGTCGTCTCACAGATCACCATCGCATCGGCTGAACTGGTGGTGACGGCGGCCATCTTGTGGATGCTGCTGCCGGTGGACGTGCAGGTGCCGTTCGTCTCTTTTGTGGCCCTGTTCTGTGCCGCGCTGATTGTGGCGATCTTCAGCCATGTGCCGGGCGGTCTGGGCGTGTTTGAAAGCATCATCCTGCTGGGCATGGCCGACCATGACGCCGCAAGTTCCATCCTGGGCGCGCTTCTGGCCTATCGCTTCATCTATTATGTACTGCCGCTAGCCGTGGCCGGCCTGTCCATCGCCATCTGGGAAATCCGCCACCATACGGGCCGGTTCGGCCGGGCGGCGGACCGGTTGCGGGGGCGGGGGGAATAACAGGCTGCTTTCAAGCACATCTGGGTCTGCCGCGTTGCAGTGGACAAGCTCCCCAACGCCGGTGCATAGTCGCCGCCGATCTTCGTTCCGCATCACGGAAAAGCCATGAGCGACCGTATTTCCCTGGCCACCTGGATGGCCAACATCCAGATCAAGCTGCTTGTCTGGCGTGCTGGCCGGCTGGTTGGCAGCGATGCTGCAGGTAACCGCTACTTCGAAGAGAAGAAGGCGCGTCCCGGCATGAAGGCCCGCCGCTGGGTCCTGTATAAGGGCGAGCCGGAGGCGACCAAGGTGCCGCCGGAATGGCATGGCTGGATGCATTACAACATGGCCGCCCCCCTGCCGGCTGACAGCGCCTTCCACAAGAACTGGCAGTTGCCGCACCAGCCCAACCCGACGGGCACCACCCAGGCCTATCGTCCGCCGGGCCATCTGTTCGCCGGCGGTAAGCGCGACAAGGCGACGGGTGATTACGAGGCC
>JAEMSB010000840.1 GCA_016463045.1 Niveispirillum sp. | reverse complement strand
GGCAGATGACGGCCGACGCCAGTAACGGTGCCGAAGGCGGTCCCGCCTATGACGCCGCCCTTCCCGAACGGCAGCGCCGCACATTATGGTGAGGTGCTGAAACCGGGGATGGGGGACGGACGGGAATGTGGGGCCTGCTGCGCTTTATCGCCACGCTGATCGGCGTTGTCCTGTTTTTGACGCTGCCCATGGTCTTCCGGGACAATATTCCGGACGGGCTGTTCGACGCCTGGGACAGCCTGCTACGCCCCTTGCGCGATCCGGTGACCCGGTTTTGGTGGCAATATTTCAACCGTCTGGATCAGCAACCACTGTTCCAGATCTCGACCCTGCTGACACAGGCCGTTGCCATCACCCTGGTGATTAGCGCCCTGCGCTGGCTCTGGCATCGCCGTGTGGCGTGAATCTGGTCGGCTACAGCCAATCCTGAAGCCGGTACCACAGCATGCCCAGCACCAGGGCGGGCATCTTCAGGCCCGGGGGTCCCGGAAAGGCCCGGTGCGGCACGCGGGCGAAAATGTCGAAACGGCCCGCCTGACCGGCAATCGCCTCTGCGATCACACGGCCGGCAATCGCGGTCAGGGCCACGCCATGGCCGCTATATCCTTGCGCGAAATAGGTCGTGGGGCTGACCCGCCCCAGATGCGGCATGCGGTTCATGGTGATGGCGACATGGCCGCCCCAGCAGAACTCCACGTCCAGATCGGCCAGTTGCGGGAAATATTTCAGCATGGTCCGGCGCAGCGACTGTTTCAGGTCGGGCCGGTCGAACCCGGAATAGCTGACGCCCCCACCGAACAGGAACCGGTTATCCGGGCTGCGCCGGTAATAGTTCAGCACGAAATTCACGTCCGCGATGGCGATGTCCGACGGGATCAGGGCCTGCGCCCGCTCCGCCTCCATCTTCTCGGTCCCGATGATGTAGGTGCCCGCCGGCATCACTTGGGCGCGGATGGGGGGGCTTAAGTCCCCCAGATAGGCATTGCCGGCCAGGACCAGGAACTTGGCCGATACCGATCCCGTTGCCGTGAACGCCTTGGGGGCGGCCCCCGTATCGATGCGCACCACCCGGCTGCCTTCATGGATACGCACGCCCAGCCCTTCGGCGGCAACCGCCAGCCCCAGCGCATAGTTCAACGGATGCAACTGCCCGCTGCCGCCATCGAACAACCCGCCCAGATAGGCATCGGTTGCCACCATGGAGCGGATTTCATCGCGCCCTACCATGCGCGTCTTGCCGTAACCCACCCCCTCTAACTCCGCCTGATGCTCTGCCAGACCTGTCATGTGCCGGGGCTTCAGGGCCGCCAGCAGATAGCCCCATTTCAGGTCACAATCGATGCCGTACCGATCGATCAGGCCGGAAAGTATGGTCTTGGCTTCTTCCGACAAGTCCCACAGGTGCCGCGCATCCTGCTTGCCGATCCAGCCCTCGATATCGCCAATCCCCTTGTTGAAGCCGGTGACGATCTGTCCGCCATTGCGACCCGACGCGCCCCAGCCGACAGATTCGGCCTCCAGGATCGTGACGGACATGCCCTTGGCCGCCAGCTCAATGGCGGTCACCAGACCCGTATAGCCACCCC
>JAEMSB010000317.1 GCA_016463045.1 Niveispirillum sp. | reverse complement strand
GGCCAGGGCCGACATGGCCCAGGTCAGCAGGGTGGGCAGCAGAAGCCCCGCCGCCACCTGCCCGACAAAAGCTGCCGCAATAAACCAGACCGCGTCCGGGGCCTGGGACATAGCCAAGAACGCCGCCGCCATAAGCGCGAATTCCAGGCCCAGCAGCAGACGCACATCCCGCCGCGCGACCGTCCAAAAGATCAGGCTGCCCAAGGGTGTGCCGATGCTGGCCAGGGCGGAGAATAGGCCGATCTTTGCGGGATCGGTGACGCCGAAACCGGGCAGGACCGTGCTGACATTGATCTGGATCGTGTAGAACAAGATGGCCGCCAGGATGGTGATGACGGACGTCAGCAGCACATGCCGGCCTGGCAGCGCCGACCAGCCCGGCACCAGACGGTCCACCCTCCCCGGTTCGCGCACAAGCAGCAGGACGGCCAGCGCCATGGGCCAGGCCAGACCATAAATCAGGAACGGTGCCTGCCAGCCCTGACGCCCCAGCAGACCGCCCAGCGCCAGGAACAGCAGGGCGGAGACGGATGCCACCGCCGTCTGTGACGACAGCCAGCGTTCGCGCGCCGCCCCCGTGAACAGGTCACCGATCAAGGTCGTGCTGAGCGTCATTATCAACGCCTCACAAATCCCGACCAGCACGCGGCTGGCCAGTATCTGGTGGATGTCCGACAGGGCCAGGGGCGCCATGCCGGCCAGACCATAGACCAGCATGGACCCGATCAGCAGCCGCTTGCGTCCCAGACGGTCCCCCAGCAGCCCGGCCACGGGAGAGAACAGGGCAATGCACAGGCCCGGCAGGGTCAGCAGCACCGGCACCAGGAATTCCACCCCCGGCACATCGGCAAAGGCCTGCATCATCTGTGGTGCCACCGGCACCAGCAGCAGGATTCCCATCACGGCGGAGGTGGCGGGCAGCAGCAGCGCCAACCCTTGGGCAAAGCCCGCATTAACACGCTGTTCCATCATGATCCCCGATCCGAGCGTATTTCCGTTGACCGGAAACACGCTCTACCTTTCAGTTCGTCCAAGCGCCGGCGCTGCATCCGCAGCTTGGCTCACGCGGCACGAGCCGCGCGGCGGCAGTTGCCGCCGAAGCTGTTTCCGGTCAACCGAAAACAGCTCTAGAAGCTGACGGAACCGCGCAGCCCGTAGGTGCGGGGCGGGCGCAGGCCGTTATAGACAACGTTCAGGATGGGCCGGGTGAAGGACGTGGAATAGACATCCTTGTCCGTCAGGTTGTTGACATAGCCGGTCACCGACCAGCCCTGTCCCGGTGCCTCCAGCGTCAACCAGGCATCGGTGGTCATGTATCCGCCCTGATGCTGTTCGGGGCGGTAATCGATGGACAGGAAGCGTCCGCTTTCGATGCGGCTGCGCGCGCCCAAGATCAGGTCCAGATCGGCCGACAGCTCCACCGTATGGCTGTAGCTGAGGTTCAGCGACCATTTCGGGGCGTTGACCGCGGCCTTGCCGGAACAGTCGATGGTGAACAACTTGGCCGGGGCGGCCACTGGCAGGGAACTGTTCGGCGTCACGGCGCAGCCGCTGGGCAGCGGCGTGCCACCCGCCGAAATCGCGGTATAGACGAAGCTCTTATACTTGCTGTCCATGTACTGAAGATTGACGCCGATCTCGTCATTACGGGAAGCCAGGAACTGCGCCTCCAACTCCATCCCGTACATGCGTGCCTGACCGACATTGGCGGTCACCGCCGCCTGGCCATAGACGCCCGGCCCCACCTCGATAGGACCGATATAGCCGATCTGCTGATCCTTATAGTCCCACCAGAAGGCCTCGGCGTTCAGTTGCAGGCGGTTGTCCAGGAAGCGGTTCTTGGACCCAACCGTGTAGGCCGTCAGTTTTTCCGGATCAAAGCTGTTCTTGCCCACCGCCGGATAGAAGCCGCCGGCCTTGAAGCCCGTGGCGACATTGGCATAGAGCAGCGATTGCGGCCCGGCATCGAACTCGATCCCGCCCTTCCAGGTGACGCTGTGGAAATGCTCGTCACCCGTCGCAGTGACAAAGGGCGGGTTGGGGTTGCTGACGCTGCTCTGCCGGACGGGCGTCGTCTGCTGCTTGTTTTCATGCGTGTAGCGGATACCGGCCACCAGACGCAGCCCATCGGCCACATCATAGGTTCCCTGACCGAACACCGCCTTGCTGACCGTTTCCTGATCGGGTCGGAAGGTGGTGGTGGACAGACCGCCCTGGAAGAAGCTGTTCAGGGCGTTGACCTGATCGCGGAACCAGAAACCGCCGATGACATAGCGGAACGGATTATCCTCCGCCGACGCAAAGCGCACCTCGACGGAGCTTTGCTTGGACACTTCCTGCACCGTGCCCTGGAACCCAACGCTGTAGAAAACAAAGTCGGGCCGGCTGTCGCGATAGGCGGGCAGGACCGTCAGAGTGCCGGCATCGAACTGATAATCCAGCGTCGCCGTCACGCCCCAGAAGGTGCTGTCATTGAAGCCGTCGCCCTTAGGCGGCACCACCAGCCCGGAATTGATCAGGCCGGGGAAGCGCGCACGCAGTTCGGCGATGCTGGCCGCTTCCGATCCGCCGATCCGGTCCTTCACAGCGGGCGCAGTCGGGGTCAGGGTGCCGGGAACCAGCACACCGCCCACGCCCTTGCCACCCTGGTGGAAATAATCGCCCGACAGCAGCAGGCTCAACCGGTCATCCGGTTCCCACAGCAGGGAGGCGCGGGCGGCCTCGCCTTCCTCATCATCATAGCCGTCGGACAGGTAGCCATCGCGGTCAACGATCTGCCCCGCCACACGCAGGCTCAGCGTTTCGCTGACCGGGGCATTGATCATGCCGGTGGCCTTGCGCAGGTTGTAATTACCGATCTCAAGCCCAGCCTCGCCCGCAATACCGCTGGCGTCGGGCCGGTTGGGGATGACGTTGACGGCACCGCCGGTGGCGTTGCGGCCATAAAGCGTGCCCTGCGGACCCTTCAGCACCTCAACCCGCTGCAGGTCGAAGAAGGTGCCGACCGGGGCCGTGGGGCGACCGATATAGACACCGCCATAATTGAACGCGATGGCATTTTCGGAAAAGGAATTGGGCCCCAGCGTGCCGACACCACGCAGGTAGAAGCCGGTATTGGACCCGCCGCCCGGCTGCACCACCAGGGCCGGGACCAGCTTGGTCAGACCCGCCGTGTCGGTGACACCGGCAGTGACCAGATCGTCGGCGGATACCGCCGACACCGCCACAGCAACCTTTTGCAGGTTTTCCGACCGGCGCTGTGCGGTCACCACGATCTCTTCCAACACACCTGTATCGGTGGATTGTGCATGGGCTGGGTGGGCTGCGACGGCGGTCAGGATGGCCGTGGATAACAGCAGGGTGGCACGCATTCTGGCTTCCTCCATGGTTCATCACCCGCCACCCGGACAAGGTGGGGGCGTTTCCGGACGTAGCGCCGGATTAAGACCTGGAACCCGAAAACGGGCGGATTGGGGGGTACAAGGAACCCGTAAACGGATCCCCTCACCTGCATGTGATGAAGGCGGAAACGCTACCGCCAACGACCGCCAATGCGGCACTCTCCCCAACCGCCGGCCTCTGGGCCGGTCTGATGTTTTTTGGTAAGGCAACCATATCAGCGACGAATACATCGCCGAAATCGTATTTTCCGATCCGACCTATCACCCCGATCAATGGTTCATCCGGCATCCTGTTCGGTGGCGAGGCGGCGCATGAGATTGCGGAACCAGACCAGAGCGGGGTCACGCTGAAAATGCCGATGCCACTGCACCATCTCGGTCAGCACGGGAAACTCGATAGGCAGCGGCAGTATCCGCAGGGGAAGGCGCTGCACATAAAGGCGGGCCAGCCGCTCATGCATGGTGGCCAGAAGATCGGTTCCGATCAGCATGTTGGGCACGGTAGTAAAATCGGCCACGAACAATTCGGCATTGCGCGTATAGCCGAACCGGTCCAGGAACCATTGGTCAAAGCTGGGCGCGCGTTTCATGCCGAACCGGACCAGCACATGGCCCATCGCCATATATTGATCAAAGCTTATCGTATCCCCGACCTTGCTGTTGCCGTCCCAGGTGACGACGACATGGGTATCGGTGAACAGTTTTTCCTTGGGATGGTCGGGATGGGTGAAATTGTCAGGTGTCACCAGGAAATCCACCTGACCGCGTGACAGACGCTCCAGCACCAGATCGTCCATGCCGTCGATTTCCACTTTGATACCGGGGGCCAGTTGCCGTGCCTCCCGGATCACACGGGCCAGAAGTACCTCTGTCACATAATCCGACGCGTGCATGCGGATGGTGCGGGTGGCACTGGCGGGATCGAAACTGGGTTTGGTCTCAATGGTGGCCTGGATCTGCATCAGGATATCGCGCACGGGTTCCGCCAGACTTTCAGCCAGCGGCGTGGGCACCATGGAACGCCCAATCTGGGCCAAGATGTCATCGTCGAAAAATTCACGCAGCCGGGCCAGATTGCCGCTGACAGCGGACTGGCTGAGGTTCAGGCGGTTGGCCGCGCGCGATACGCTGCGTTCCTCCAGCAGCACATCCAGTACGACCAGCAGGTTAAGGTCCAGTTTCTGGAACCGCATTATTCATCCTCCCATCCATCGGTCACACCGATAGTTTGGTTCAGTAAATACGATTTCGATGATGGCCGTACAGCCCCTATCGTGATCGGATCGACTTTCCCAGCCAAGGAACCTGCATGGACGCGACCGAATATGGCCGCCTGTTCGACCTGTCCGGTCGCCGGGCCCTGGTCACCGGCGGGCAGCGCGGGCTTGGCCTGGGCATCGCCACCGCCCTGGCCAGTCATGGCGCGGATGTCTGGATTTGCAGCGAGGATGAGACGGGTTGCGCCGATGCGGCGGAGCGGTTGCGGGGGCAGGGACTGACCGTTCGGGCGGTCACTTGTGACGTCACCGATCGCGCGGCGTTGTCTGCCATGGTGGAACGGGTGACGTCGGCGGGGCCGCTTGACATCCTGGTCTGCAATGCCGGGGTGGCACCCCATGCGGGTCCCATCACGTCCGCCAGCGATGCCGACTGGCAGGCGACAATGACCATCAACCTGCAAAGCGTACTGTGGCTGGCGGGTATGGTCCTGCCCGGCATGGCAGAGGCCGGTGGCGGTAGCTTGATCATCATGTCCTCAATTGCCGGTCTGAGCGGCAACCGGGCATTGGGCCTCTACGGTCTATCCAAGGCAGCTAATGCCCAACTGGCCCGCAATCTGGCCGTGGAATGGGGGCCGGCCAACATCCGGGTCAATGCCATCTCCCCCGGTTTCATCCGTACCGATCTGGCGCGCAACCTGCTGTCCAACCCGGCCTTCATGGAACGGCGAATGGCCATGACGCCGCTGCGCCGACCGGGCGAGGTGACGGAGGTGGCGGGTGTTGCCGTCATGCTGGCATCTGCTGCCGGTGCCTTCATCACCGGACAGAATATCGTCGTCGATGGCGGCACCCTGATCACCGACGGCAATTAAAGAATAACCGGAGGAACGCCATGCATATCCTGATCACCGGCGCCGACGGCTTTGTCGGGCGCGCGCTTGTCCGCCGTCTGCTGTCCGGCACCGATACGGCCTTCACCCGCTTGACCCTGGTGGATCAGCGGTTTGGCGACCTGCCCGCTGATCCACGTGTGGTCTCTGTCGCCGGCAACATTGCCGACAGCGCCCTATGGACCGATGCCTTGTCGCTTCCTGCCGACATCGTCTTGCATCTGGCCAGCGTGCCGGGCGGGTTAGCAGAGCGGGAGTTCGACCTGGGCATGTCGGTAAACCTTCAAGGGACGCTGGGCCTACTGGACGCGCTGCGGGCGCAGGGGCGGACGGCAAGGTTCGTCTTCGCCAGCAGCGTCGCCGTCTATGGCGATCCGTTACCCGATAC
>JAEMSB010000839.1 GCA_016463045.1 Niveispirillum sp. | reverse complement strand
GTCCAGCAGCTGGGCCGCCGACACATCCTGTCCGGCATGGTCGGCCAGGATGGACAGCAACGCCGTGGCCCGCCGTCCCAGCGGCACAAGGGTGCCACCCCGGCTGGTCAGCCGGCGTGTTTCCCGATGAAACCGGTAAGCCCCGACAGCCAGTTCCGCCGTCAGTCTGTCCTGCCCGAACTGTCCAGGGTCTGGCCGCATCGTCACACCCTCTGCTGCCGTCGCCCCCACCGTTCGGGTGGGAGCAACGGCATGTTAACCTTAAGCGCTGGCGAAGGCCAGAAGGTCGGCGTTCAGCCGGTCCTTGTGGGTGTCCGTCACACCGTGCGGGCCGCCTTCATAGACCTTCAGTTCCGCATGGGGCAACAGCCGCGCCACGGCGCGCCCGGCGGCGTCGATGGGCACGACCTGATCGGCGTCGCCATGGATCACCAGCGTCGGCAGGTCCCCGAACTTCTTCAGGTCTTCGGTGAAGTCGGTTTCGGAGAAGGCCTTGATACAGTCATAGGTGGCCTTGTGGCCCGCCATCATGCCCTGCATCCAGAAACTGTCGATCATGCCCTGCGACGGCTTGGCGCCGGGCAGGTTGAAGCCGAAGAACGGGCCAGAGGCGATGTCCTTATAGAGCTGCGACCGGTCGGCCAGGCTGGCGGCACGGATGCCGTCAAACACCTCCATCGGCAGGCCGCCGGGATTGGCATCGGTCTTCAGCATCAGCGGCGGAACGGCGCCAACCAGGGCGATCTTCGCCACCCGCGCGCGGCCATGGCGGGCGACATAGCGCGTCACCTCCCCACCGCCCGTGGAGAAGCCGACCAGCACCGCATCGCGCAGGTCCAGCGTCTCCATCAACTGCGCCAGATCGTCGGCATAGGTATCCATGTCGTGTCCATGCCAGGGCTGGCTGGACCGGCCATGGCCACGGCGGTCATGGGCGATGGCGCGAAAACCATGGCTGGCGAGATGCAGCATCTGGTTCTCCCAGCTGTCGGAGTTCAGTGGCCAGCCATGGCTGAAAACCACGGGCCGCCCTGCACCCCAATCCTTGTAATAGAGCTGCGTACCGTCGTCGGTGATGATCGTGCCCATGGCCTTCTCCGTTTCGTATGGATGCCGCACGCGCCATGCCGGTTTCTGGCAATGGCGCCGGAGGAAACTATTCAGCCGGAATGGCCCCCAAGGCTTGTTAAAATAAATAAAATCCTTTTCCGTTTTCGTGTATCGCCCGATAAATTATTGGCGAAATTGACCATTTCGGGATGGAACATGGGTGCCGGGGCGGGCGGAACATATGTGTTGGATCAGGTCCACCGGCGGCTTCTGCGTGATGGCCAGCAGGTGGTTCTTGGCGACCGCGCATTCGACCTGCTGCGGGCGCTGGGCGCTGCTGAGGGGCGGGCTGTAACCGCTGCCGAACTGACGGCCCAGGTCTGGCCCGGATTGACGGTCAGTGCCGGCAATCTGCGGGTCCAGGTGCGGGCCCTGCGCCGCGCCCTGGGCGATGACGCCATCGAGAATGTGCCCGGCATCGGCTATCGCCTGGCGCTGCCGCTGACCGCACCCGGTGTGCCGGACCCGTCACCCGTCGAT
>JAEMSB010000838.1 GCA_016463045.1 Niveispirillum sp. | reverse complement strand
CACCAGGACGGTCGCCCCCTGCTCACCCCGCGTCAGGACGGCCACTTCCACATGTTTGCGCGCCTCGGCGGCCGCACTGTCGAAATCGCCACCGAACAGGGCGACGATCTCGCTCTCATTCGCGAACAGGATGTCGACATGGTTCTTCACCAGATCGCGGAAGCTATCCAGGTGACGGTTGACGCAGAACGGGTCGGACAGCGACAGGGCCACCTTCTGCCCGGCCTCATGCGCCAGGGCGGCTGCCTTCAGGAAGGCCTGCTTGGCCGCCGGCGGGTCCCACAGATAGCCTTCCATGTAGGTGACCTTGGCGGACTTGATCACCGCCGGATCGATATCGTCGGGCGTCAGGTCCAGGCAGGCACCCAGGAAGGTGTTCATGGTGCGGTGACCGTCGGGCGTCACCAGGATCAGGCAGGAACCGGTGGGCTTGCCATCGGTCAGGTCGGGCGTATCGAACACCACGCCGGCGGCGCGGATGTCATGGCGATAGACCTTGCCCAGTTGATCATGGGCGACCTTGCCCACGAACACGCCCTTGCCGCCCAGCGACGCCAGGGCCGCCATGGTGTTGCCGGCGGACCCGCCCGACATTTCCAGGCCCGGCCCCATCTTAGCGTACAGCGCATCAGCCTCTTCGGCGCTGATCAGGCGCATGGCGTTCTTCACCAGGCCATTGGCGGTCAAAAACTCTTCGTCGGCCTTGGCGATCACATCGACGATCGCGTTACCCAGACCCACCACATCATAAACAGCCGCCACGAATGGCCTCCACAAAACGATCAGAATTGGCGCGGAGTATAGGCAGACCGCGTCTTGCGGCAAGTGCCCATGCATCCCCATATGGGTAGCGTTGGTGCATAGGTGCGGGCGATTGGGGAGTCCATAACATGATCCGGGAATTGTCGCGCGCAGTGGGGCAATTGCCCGACCCCGCCTTTACCCGCGTCCTGATCTTCGCCGCCCTTGGTACGATTGCGCTGTTTACGGTCCTGCTGACCGGGTTCGGCTGGCTTTTGACCCATACATCCCTGTTCGATATCGGCTGGGTGGAAACGGGTATCGACCTGCTGGGCGGGGTGGCGGGGCTGGTGCTGGCCTGGCTGATGTTTCCCGCCGTGATGGTCGTCGTTTCCTCCACCATGCTGGATGGGATCGTCGATGCCGTGGAACGCCGCCATTACCCGCATCTGCCCCCACCGCGGCGCATCCCCGTCTGGCGCTCCGTACTGGAGGGGCTGAAATTCTTAGGCCTGATCGTGCTGGTCAATCTGCTGGCCCTGCCCTTCTATTTCGTGCCCGTGGTCAACCTGTTCGTCTGGTTCCTGGTGAACGGTTACCTGATTGGGCGGGAATATTTCGAGCTGGTGGCCGTCCGCCGGCTTACCCCGATGGGGGTGAAATTTCTGCGCAGCGAGCGGCGGATGGGACTTTTTGCGGCGGGCGTCATTATCGCCTTTCTTTCGTCGCTTCCACTCGTCAATCTGCTGGTGCCCGTGCTGGCGGCGGCGTTCATGGCCCATCTTGTCGAAGAGATGCGGCGTGATCTTCCTGCTGCGGCATCTGTGTGAACCCCGCCTTTAGCCGATG
>JAEMSB010000837.1 GCA_016463045.1 Niveispirillum sp. | reverse complement strand
CCCAGAATGGAGGAGGGGAGGTGACGGCCCTGTTTATAGAGAGCCTCCACCTCATGACGGCGGAGGATCTTGCCGCGCCCGATGCCGTTGGCATCGGTCAGAACGATATCGACAGCCTCGACATCGGGATGTGACGCCAGAAAGGCTTCGGCCTCCGCCCATTCGCCAATACGCGTGGTCATGCGGCTTTCCCCTGCGCCAGGATGCCGGCCACCTCCGAAAAGGCGGTGATCAGGCGATCGACCTGTTCCCGCGTCGTGGCCGGACAGACCAACATCATATTGTGGAACGGCGCGATCAGAACACCGCGATTGAGAAGCGCCAGATGGATGGCCTCTTCCAGCGGCCCCGCATGCGCCGCCTCCGCCTCCGTCCCATTGCGCAAGGGGCCGGGGGCGCAGATGAACTCCACCCGTGCGCCCACCCGCACCACATGCCAGGGCAGGCCCAGCCGATCAATCACGCCTGACAGCCCGGTTGCCAGATGTCCCGCCAGCGCCTCCATATGGGCATAGGCGGCATCGGTCATCACCTGTTCTAGGGTCGCGCGCATGCAAGCCAGGGCCAGGGCGTTGGCAGAAAGGGTGGTGCCCATGCCGGAATGTCCCGGCGGTGTCACCGCCCGCACGGCATCCAACCGGTGCGCCACCTCGTCGGTGAAGCCCCAGACACTGGCTGCGACGCCACCCGCCACCGGCTTGCCCAACACGAACATGTCAGGGTCAAGCCTATGGGCAGCGGTATAGCCGCCGAGACCGGTCGAGATCGTATGCGTCTCATCAATCAGCAGCAGGGTACCCGTTTCGCGCGTCAGACGCCGCAGCGCCTCATGAAACCCCGGATCGGGCAAAACCATGCAGCAGTTGGTCAGCACCGGTTCGGTGATCACGCAGGCCACCTCCCGGTCGGCCAGCGCGGCTTCCAGGGCGGGCAGGTCATTGAACTCCACCACCCGCGTGCCTTCCGTCAGATCGGTGAACTGCCCTAGCAGGCCGGGCCGGTTGACAGGCGCACCATCAATCAGCCGGACAAAGGTTTCGTCCACCGTCCCATGATAGCAACCGTTAAAAGCCAGGATTTTGGCACGACCGGTCACGGCCCGTGCCACACGCAGCGCAAAGCGGTTTGCATCCGTTGCCGTTGTTGCCACCTGCCAGTGCGGCAGACCGAAGCGGTCGCGCAACAACGCACCAACCGCCAGCGCATCATCGGTGGGCAACATATAGGTAAGGCCGCGGCCCGCCTGCGCCATCACGGCTTGGCGCACGGGTTCCGGCGAATGTCCAAACATCGCCCCGGTATCGCCCAGGCAAAAATCGGCCAATACATGGCCGTCGCTGTCGGTCAACGTGGCGCCGTGCGCACCCGTTACCAGCATGGGGAATGGCATCGGCCAATCCCGCATCCAATGCATCGGCACGCCTTGGTAAAAGCCGGGAATGCCGCCCCCCACACGGGCGGCGGCATCGGGGTGCTCCGCGATAAAGCGGGCTGTCTCTGCCGCCATCAATGCCTTAATGGCAGCATCTGTAATACCCCCGAAACCGTCTGCCATTCATCCCTCTCCTGCAAATTCCGACCCCAACTGTCG